>NZ_CAUTOU010000032.1:0-26683 GCF_963539965.1 uncultured Propionibacterium sp. | reverse complement strand
GACGCCTCGCCGCGGCGCTGGCCGCCATCATCGTGTGCGGGTGCACGGCGGCCCCCGGGGCGGGCACGCCCGCCCCGTCCACGCCGTCCCAGGCCCCGGAGCAGGACTGCCATGGAGCCGGGCTCGGCGCACCGGACCAGGACGCCGCCGGCATCCAGGCGGCCGTCGACGCGGCGGAGACGGCAGGCGCTGCGGTGCAGATGAGCTGGTACGTCCCCGGCGACGGGATCCGGACGGCCGGCTCGCTGGCGGACCTGCCGGCCTGGAGCACGGCGAAGATCCCGCTGGCGCTGGCCGTCATCGACTCCGGGCAGGGCGAGGCCCACTCCGACTCGATCGCGCTGGCCCTCGAGGAGTCCGACAACAGCGCCGCCGACACCCTGTGGAGCGCCCTGGGGGCCACGGACGCCGAACGGGCCGCAGCGGTCACGCAGGTGCTGCGCGACGCGGGCGACGCCACTACGACGGTGCCGAGCGAACAACTCGTCGCCGGTTTCTCGATCTTCGGCCAGACGCAGTGGGCGACGACCGACCAGGTGGTCTTCCTGACCCGGCTGCCCTGCCTCGACGGGGCGGACGAGGTGATCGCCGACATGGGACGGGTCGCCCCCGCCCAGTCCTGGGGCATCGGCGCCCTGCCCGGCGCCACCTACAAGGGCGGCTGGGGCCCCTCCCAGGCCGGCGGCTACACGGCGCGCGAACTCGGCTGGTACACGAATACGGCCGGGCGGCGCGTGCTCGTCGCCATGGCCGCCCGGAGCGCCGAAGGCTTCGACTCGGCCACGGCGGTGCTCGACGGGCTGGCCGCCGCCCTCGGCTGAGCACCCGCCCGGGCTCGGGGCAGAGCCCCTCAGCCGCGGACGTAGACCACCGCGCCGTCGCCGCCGACACAGGTCGTGTAGCTGTCGACCGTGGTGCAGCTCATCGCGTAGCTCCGGTTCGTCACCGGGCTGTAGGCCTCGACCGTCTGGGTGGCGGCCCTGGGGCTCTGCCCCCAGGCGCCGGCCACGTTGAGGGCGAACTCGCAGCTGGTCCGCTCGTTGCCGGCCGCCGCGGTCGAGGAGCACTCGGTGGCGCCGACCGGCCAGTCGAGCGCCCCGCTACTGGTCGAGCTGGGGGCGGTGGTCGAGTAGGAGCGTGACGGGCTCGGCGTGGCCCCGCCCGGTTTCCCGCTCTCGGCGGGACCGCGGGCGAGAACCCCGAAACCCGCGAACATGCCGATGGCCATGATCACCGCGAGGGCCAGCCAGATGCCCTCGGGAATCCAGAAGGCCAGCCAGTAGGACCTGGTCGACCGGCCGAGCCGCCTGGCACGGCCGGCGCTGATGAGGCACGGGATCAGACCGAACAGGCTGAAGAAGACGGTGATGATCGCCGTGACCGCCGGGTGCAGGGGCTCGGCGCCGGCGGGCCCGGGTGCGGGGCCCCACTGCGGCGCGCCGCACCGCGGGCACTGCGCCGCACCGGGCGCCAGCCGGAGCCCGCAACGGGGGCAGGCGAATCCACGGTCCATGGGGCTGCTCATCGTCGATCACCTCGCAAATGCGGTCCACGCCGGCCGTACGGGTTCGCGAACAGCTTACAGGGGGCGCCCCCGCCGGCCCGTGGCGGCGGAGACGCCGTGCGCGGCCGGGACGCGGCAGGCTTGACCCATGAGCTCATTCACCGATCTGCTCGCCGCCGGCCCCGTGGTCCTGGACGGGGCGATGGCCACCGAGCTCGAGGCGCGCGGCGTGCCGATGCACGAGAGCCTGTGGTCGGCGGGCGCGATCGACTCGGCGCCCGACGAGATCAGCGCGGTGCACACCTGCTACCTGGAAGCGGGCGCCCGGGTCATCGAGACGAACACCTATCAGGCGGCGGTGCTCGGCCCGACCGATGCCGGGGCCCGGCCCGCCCAGGCGCGCGGGCTCATCCGCGACGCCGCCGGGCTCGCGCTCCTGGCGGTCGAGGACTGGGCCGACGGGCACCCCGGGCTGCGGGCACTCGTGGCCGGCAGCATCGGCCCCTTCGGCGCCCATCTGTGCGACGGTTCGGAGTACACGGGCGCCTACGAACTGAGCCCCGCCGAGTACCGCGCCTTCCACGCCGAGCGCATCCGCTCACTGGACGAGGGCGGCGTCGACGTCCTCGCGGTCGAGACGATGCCGAAGCTGGACGAGGCCCGCGCCGTCGTCGAGCTCATCGCCGCCGAGACCGGCCGCCCGGCCTGGGTCTGTTTCCAGGTGCGCCACCGGCCCGGCCCGCCCGTCCTGGCCGACGGCACCTCCCTCGAGGAGGCCGCCCGCTGGGCGCAGGCGACCGGCGCGGTCGAGGCGGTCGGCGTGAACTGCGTCGGGCCCGGCTCGGTCGCCCCGGCGCTGAAGGCGCTCGCCGCGCATACCGGCAAGCCGCTGGTCTGCTACCCGAACTCGGGCGAGGCCTGGGACGGGCGGGCCCGCCGCTGGGTGCCCTCCGGGGCGCCCGTCGACTGGGCCTCTCTGGTGCCGGGCTGGCTGGACCTGGGCGCCCGGCTGATCGGCGGATGCTGCCGCACCGGTCCCCGGGACATCGCCCGGATCGCCGCCGCGCTGGGCTGATCCGGGGTCTCTCTCAGCTTCCTGCCAGGAATCCACAGCTGATTCTCAGCTAACCGTCCGGTCAGGCGCTTCACCGGCCGGCCCGGGCTCCGGGCGCGCCGCCGGAGCCGGAGGGGGCGCTCCGCGGCGCTCGGGCGCCGGCGGCTCGTGCTATCAATTCTCAGTGATCCCCGGTCGTCGGATCGGCCGCCGGATCTGGTTCGAGATGAAAGCGGTCCGCCCATGAGCAGCGTCATCCTCCGCGCCGGCGCCACCGGTACCGCGGCCGCCGCGCCGGATGTCGACATGCATCTGCGGGCCGTCTTCGAGGAGGCCGCCGCCGAGCTCGACATGGAGCGCCAGATGGTCGAGGACCGCATCGACTTCCCCGTGCCGCACCTGACCGAGATGGCCCCGTGGACCGGCGCCCACGCGATCCGCTGCACGGTCCTCGTGGAGGCCGTGCTCGTCATGGCCCTGCTGGGCGTCAGGGCGCTGGGCATGACCGACCCGGGAGCAGTGCTGCCGATGCGCGCCCGCGTCCTCGCGACCGTCCCGGCCGCCCTTGCCCTGAGCGGGCTGATCGTTCTGGCCATGAACGCCGTCGTCATCCCGCACCGCAACGCGCGCCTGGGCGCCGTCAACGAGCGCATCGACGAGCACAATGCCCGCGTCCTCAGCGACAATCGCCGCCTGATGGCCGAGCTGCCCCTCATCGACGCCCGTCGCGCCCGGCTCGACGAATGGTACGAGCAGTGCGCCAACGGGCCCGCGGCTCCGGCGATCCCGGCGGTCAGGAGCCGCTGAGGGGCGGCAGGGCCTTATCCTTGGGTGGGCCCCGCGCCGGGCCGACCCCGCTGGAGAACTGGACGTGCCATGACCGCTGCCCCCGTGCCGGACGCCGGCGCGCGCGCCCGGAATCCCGGTGCACTCCGCTGGCGGGACGACCTGCGCGTCGCCGTGGTCTGGTGGGCGCTCAGCCGCGTCTTCTTCATGGCCCTGGCGCTGGTCCTGGACGCGACCGGGCGCGCAGTGCGTCCCACGACGGGCGGGCCGTGGCCGGGGAACGCCTTCATGCGCTTCGACGCCGGGCACCTGCTGCGCATCACCGCGGACGGCTATTTCACCCCGGACGACGGCGTCAACGCTTACGACGAGGCCTTCTTCCCCGGCTACCCGCTCGCCTCGCGGGCCGTCGCGAGGCTCGTCGGCCTGGGCCGGCTCGACATGAGCACGGCGGTGGCCGGTGCGACGATCGTCACCTGGCTGGCCGCCCTCGGCGCCGGCGCCCTGCTGGTCCGCATCGCCCGCGAGCACCTGCGCATCAGCCCGCACGCGGTGGCGGCCGCCTATCTGCTCGGGCCGTACGCGGTCTTCCTCATGGCCCCGTACACGGAGGCGCTCTTCGGCCTGTGCGCGCTGGCCGCCTGGTATCTGGGCGAGCACCGGCACTGGCGGTGGGCCATCGCGTCAGCGACGCTCGCCTGCACGGTGCGCGTGAACGGCCTGTTCATCGTGGTGATGCTGATGGTCATGATGGTCACCGGCCCGGCCGGCGGGCGGCGGCCCGGCCGCGACCGGCGGCGGCTGCTCGCCCTGGGCATCCCGGTGTGCGCGCCGCTGGCGTACTTCGCCTACCTGTGGGCCCGCACCGGCGACGTCTTCTACTGGATGACCGCCCAGAAGCTGGGCTGGGGCCGCGGCTCGGCCTGGTTCGGGCGCGTCCTCGTCGACAGCGCCCGGCACATCGGCGATGCCGAGACGAGCGCAGTGGCCTGGCAGCAGGGGCTCGAGTTCGTCTTCCTGATCGTCTTCTGCGCCGCCGGGTGGTGGTGCCTGCACCGGGGCCGCGCGGAGTGGGCGGTTCTCGTCTGGCTCACCCTCTACAGCCTGTGCAGGGGACCGGTCCTGCTGTCGCTGCCCCGCAACGGGCTCGACTGCTTCCCCGTGGTCCTGGCGATGGGCGCCGCGCTGACCGGCGCCCGGGGATGGCGGCGCGGGGTGCTCGCGGTGGCCGGCATCGCCGTCGCCGTGGTCAACACGTCGACGTTCCTCGCCGACCAGTGGACGGGTTAGGCGCGCCCGCCGGCCGCGCGGCCCGGCGCCGCGGGTTCATTGCTCGTCGGTGCCGTTGCCGGTCGACTCGGCGCTCTGGACCTGGATGGGGCTCGTCTGGATCACCAGCGGCCGGCTGACGCCGGCGGCGTGGGCCTCGGCGGGACTGATGACGGCGAGGCCGCCGATCGCGATCGCGGCGGCGGCGCCCAGGGCCTCGATGGCGCGGCGGGTGCTGAAGCGGCGGGCGGTGCTCTTCCGGTTGGTGCTCATGGCCACAACCTGCCCGCCGAGTCAGTGCGATTCCTGTGCGTCTCCTGTCCTCCCGTTGTGACGCGAGGGGCTCCCGAGGCGGTCCGGACGAAAACCAGGGACGCCCTTATGACCAGGGACTTGAGTCGTATCGGGGACACGATGGCGCTCAGGCGCCACAATGTCCTCATTGATCATTGATCACTGTCCTCACCGAATCGTTCAGCCCCAACCGGGAAGGAGCAGCCGATGCGCAACGATCCCGCCGGTCTCGCGGCCCGGTGGCGCCCCAGCAGGCAGGACGGCTCGTACCCCCGCCCCACCCTCGTCCGCGCGAACTGGGCCCCGCTCGACGGTCCGGCCGGATTCGCCTTCGACGACGAGGGCGCCGGCCTGCGCGAGCGCTGGTGGGAGTCCTCCGAGCACTTCGGCCTGACGATCGCCCTGCCCTTCCCGCCGGAGTCGCGGGCCTCGGGAATCGCGGACGAGCGCGCGCACCCGGTCGTCTGGTACCGCATCGGGCTGACGCCGGCTCAGCTGGCGGCGGCCGGCCACGGCCCCGGGCGGCGACTGCTGCTGCACTTCGGCGGCGTCGACTACCACTCGATCATCTGGGTGGACGGCATCGAGGCGGGCTCCCACGAGGGCGGGCAGAGCCCCTTCGCCCTCGACATCACCGATGCGCTGAGAGGCGACGGCCCGCACGCCATCGTCGTGCGCGCCTGGGACGACCCGTACGACCGCAGCCAGCCGCGCGGCAAGCAGACCTGGCAGGACGAGCCCGCCGGCATCTGGTACCGGCGCTCGACCGGCATCTGGCGGCCGGTGTGGATCGAGTCGGTGCCGTCGGTGCGCGTGCGGCGGATCCTCTGGCGGACCCCGGCCGACGAGGAGGCCGTAACGGCCGTCGTCGAGCTGAACCGCCGTCCGCGTCGCCCGGTGGCGCTGCGCATGGGCCTGGCCCACCGGGGGCGGCCGCTCGCGTCGGCCACGACGATCACCCGCGAGCGGACCACCGCCGTGCGCATCGAGACGCCCGGCAGCAGCGGCCTGCGCTGGAGCCCCGAGCGTCCGGAGCTCATCGACGCGGTCGTCATCGCGGGCGAGGACCGGGTGTCCTCCTACACTGGCCTGCGCGAGATCGGCTCGACCCCTCGCGCGCTCACCCTCGACGGGCGGCCCGTCTACCTGCGCCAGGTGCTCGAACAATGCTACTGGCCCGAGTCCCTCTACTCCGCGCCGGGCGCCGGGGCCCTGCGCGAGGAGGCCGAGCTCGTCCGGCGGCTGGGCTTCAACGGCATGCGCATCCACCAGCAGAGCGCCGATCCGCGCCTGCTGCACTGGGCCGACCGGCTGGGCCTGCTCGTCTTCGGCGAGATCGGCGCGGCCCACGAGTTCGGCTCCGAGGCCGTGCGCCGACTGCGGCGCGAGTGGGTGCAGGTCGTCAGGGCGAACCAGGGGCACCCGTCGATCGTCTGCTGGGTGCCGGTCAACGAGTCCTGGGGCTTCGTCGACATCCCTCGCCGCCCGGAGCAGGCCCGCGCAGCCGCTGCACTGGCGCGGCTGACGCGCGACATCGACCCCTCCCGCCCGGCCCTGTCGAACGACGGCTGGCACCACGTGGACTCGGAGCTGCTCACCGTCCACGACTACGACGCGAACCCCGCCCGCATGCGCCTGCGCTACCGCGGGCGTCAGATGGAGCGCTGGCTGGCACCGGGCGCGCTCGGCCCGGCGCGCAATTTCGTCGTCGTCGGCGCGGACCAGCCGACCGACGTCCCGGTCCTGCTCGACGAGTTCGGCGGCATCGGCTTCTGCCCCGACGCCCGGAACCGGGGCTGGGGCTACTCGACCGTGCACACGCGCGGCCGCTTCGTGCACCGGATCGACGAGCTCGTGACGGCGGTCAGGACCAGTGACCGTCTGGGGGGCTACTGCTGGACGCAGTTGACCGACACGGGCCAGGAGACCAACGGCCTGTGCGACGGGGGCAGGCGCCCGAAGGCCCCGGTGCAGGAGCTGGCGGCCGTGTTCGGCAGGGCCCCGGAGGCGTACGGCGGCGCGCCGGGTGCGCGGAGCCCCGGCGCCGACGGCGGGGCCCCGTGACGGCTCGCCACCGCTGCGGGGCCCGCCGTGCCCGTCCGGAGCACAGTCATCCGGAGCACAGTCGGATGTGCGCAGGCCATGAGCCACGCATCACCCGCCTGTGGATGATGTGACTTCCCCGGTCCTTTCGGATACATTGTGGGATGTCCATCCCGATGAACGAGCACACCCCCGCCATCACCTGATGACGCCCCGGAGCGAACTGCGGCTCACCAGACCGCCTCCGGGCCCGTCGGAACGCAGAGTGTACGCGTCCATTGCCGACCCGCCCCTGGCATAGGAGTCTGACGTGAAATCAGCACGCACCCTGGGCAGGATCTCCGTCGCAGCCGCGGCGGTCTCCATCGCCCTGCTCTCCCCGACCGGCACGGCCCAGGCCGCTCCCTTCAACAAGCCCGCCTGCCCCTGTTCCTGCCCCACCGGTCCCATCACTTCCGAGGAATCGACGCCCTCCGAGAGCACGACGCCGTCGGAGAGCCCCACCACCCCCTCCACCCCGACGCCCTCCGAGAGCACCACCCCCACCCCGACGCCCTCCGACAGCACCCCCGCCTGCCCGGCGTCCTCCGGCTCCCAGAGCACGACCCCCTCCACCCCGACGCCCTCCGACAGCACCACCCCCTCCGGGACCACGGATTCGAAGAGCGCGAGCCCTTCGGGCTCGGCATCCTCCGAGAGCACGACGCCGTCGGAGAGCCCCACCACCCCCTCCACCCCGGCGCCCTCCGACAGCACTGCGCCCTCCGCCACCCCGCAGAGCGCCAGGCCGGGCATGCTCCCGCGCACTGGCTCTGACGCCCTGGCGGGCCTGGCCGGCGCCGGCGTCCTGGCCGCGGCCGGCACGGCGGCAGTGATCCGCCATCGCCGCCGCCACTGAACGGAGACCGCACCACCGCGGCGACCGGAGCCGGTCCCGAACAGGTGCGCGCCCCGGGGGTCCGGAGCATTCCTGCTCCGGACCCCTTTTCGCGCCCCGGCCCGACCGGGCGGCCCTCCCCGCCCGTCGGCCCCGGCGATGACGGTGACGGCCCTTCCGGGCGAGTCGGACGCCAGGGCCGACGGCCGCCCACGGCGCCGCGCGCCCCCGCCGGCGCGCCTGACGGCGGGGGCTGGCCGCACCGGGCCGAAAACTGAGAAAACTGTCACCACCGCGGACCCCTGATGACGTCATGGGGAAATCTCGGTGGAACCCTCAGGAATCTCTCCGCGAACCTCAGGGACAGCAGTTTTTCCTAGTGGATCACGAGTCATGCAGTCGCCGGGAAAACCTGGCCGAATATCCCCGCGCCTCGGGGTATTGCTGAGCGCAGGCTGTGAGAAAAATATTTTTCTCAGAAAATTCCGGTACATTGATCTTGGCGGACGAGCACGTCTCCTGCACACCTGTGCGACGTCCCCGCACCAGCGCCCGCCAACGGGCCGCCCCGCGGCCCCGCATCGAGGGCGTGCAGGGCCATCGCCCACCCGCCACTCACCAGACCAGACATGTCAACGGCACAGGAGTCCGACGTGAAATCACCGCACATCCTGGGCAGGGTGGGCATCGCCATCGCGGCGATCGCCATCGCCCTGCCCACCTCAGTGGACGCAGCCCAGGCCGAGCCGGCCGCCTCCGACACGGCGTCGTGCACCGCCGGCGCCCTCGACAGCAGCGCCCTGAGCCTCGCCGTCACCACCAGGTCCGGTGCGGCGGTCACCAGTTACCAGGGCGGTCAGGGCTATCTGGCGACCCTCACCGGTCAGGTCAGTCCGACCTGCGACGGCGACTACATCGACATCACGGTGCCCTCCGTCTTCGACGTCGTCGGTGATCGCAGCTACCCGATCTACTCCACCGATGGCACCGTGCAGGTGGCAACGATGGACGTGACCAGCGCCGACGGCGTCACGACCGCCCGGATCACCTTCAACCAGACCAGCGTCGACACGGCGAGGACCGGCGAACTCACCCTGAGGGCCTACCTGTCGGTCAGTCTGAGCAGCTCCGTGACTCCCGGCCGGGTCATCCAGACCAGCTGGGACGTCAACGGCACCGGCACACCGATCGCCGTCAACGTCACCCAGTGCGCCACCTGCGCCCAGCTGCCGACCGCGCTGGACAAGTGGCTGTACTCCGACACCGCCAACCAGTCCGGCTCCGACGTCCTGCGCGTCTACGCGGTCTCGCAGCACCCAGCGGTGGGCGAGGCCGGCGCCACGACCGCAACGACCTCGACCTTCACCATGACCGACACCCTCGAGGCCGGTTCGGGCCAGCGGCACGACTGCGCAACGCCGCTGCGCTGGTCCTGGTACACCTCCATCGACCAGAACGGCAATCCGGCCGAGCAGACCGTCGGCTATGTCGGGGCGGACACCAGCGACGTCATCGAGGTCACCGAGACCTCCTGCTCGGCCACCGCCCGCAGCTACACCGCCACGGTGAGGACCCGGGCCGGCGACGACGGCACCTACGCCCCGGTCGCCACCCGCGTGCGCTTGCCGATCATCGTCGACAGCCTCACCGGCACCTACACCGACACCCTCACCGGGAGCCAGGACGGCGTCCCGCTGTCCCCGCGCGATGCATCGATCAGGGTCTCCTACGGCGGTGGCAGCCTGATCAACGATGCCGTCTCGATCGTCAAGAGGGACGCCGACGGCAACGACGCGGACGCCGCCTCCTCCGCCGCCGACCTGACCGGCACGGGCGGCGCCACGCGGCTCGTCCTCACCGTCAGGAACGACGGCGACGAGCAGCTGCAGAACGTGAGGATCGGCGACTCGATCGACAGCGGCAGCGCCACCGTGTCGGACCTGGACTGCGCCTTCCCCGATGGCAGCACCGGCACCGTGTGGTCCGGTCCGTTCGACACCGGCGGGGAATTCACCTGCACCGCCGACCTGACCGGAGTCACCGCGGACAGCGCCCATGCCGACACCGCCACCGTGACCGCTGTCGGCGTCACCAGCGGCAACAACGTGAGCGATCTGAACAGCTACCACGCGAGGGTGGCCGCCCAGGACCCATCCGCCCCGTGACAGCAGGCACGCCGCCGGGCCCGCGGCGATGAGACGGACCCCGGGACGGATCCGACCGGCGATACGGCGGAGAACCGTCGGGCCCCGCGTGCCGCCGTCGGCGACGGCCGAGCCGATCCGCCCCCGGTGGCGGCGCCTCGAGGCGCCGCCACCGGGGGCGGGCCGTCCATGACCGGGACCCGCCGTCCGACGCCTCCGGCCGCACGGATCCGCGCGCCCGCTCCACCCTCTCGGTTACGGTTGACCCACCACCGCCGGACACCGCTGCGCGGCCCGGACAAGTCTCAACCGGCGCTGCAAGGCGGAGCGCCGCGAGTGGGCCGCGCACAGGGCTCCGCACTAGGATTCAGAGGAGGGGAGCCGCACCGGCGTCTTGGTTGGAGGAACACGTGGGTCTGTTCGACAGGGTCGAGAAGAAGCTCGAGGGCGCCGTCAACGGCGTCTTCGCCCGCGCATTCAAGGGCGACGTGCAGCCTGTCGAGATCGCCTCCCGGCTGCAGCGCGAACTCGACGCCGAAGCGCGCCTGCTGACGCGCAACAAGCGCTTGGTGCCCAACGACTTCCAGGTGCACCTGTCGAGGCACGACTACGACCGGCTGGCCCCCTACTCGCGCACCCTGAATGCGGAGATCGTCCCCGACCTGCGCGCCCACGCCGCCGAGCGCCACTACGTCTTCGACGGCCCCGTGAACATCGAGTACCTGCTCGACGAGTCGCTCAACACGGGCCACTTCGAGATCACCAGTGCCGCCGTCGCCACCGTGGCCGAGACGAACGGCGCGGCGTCCTCCACGATGATCCGCCGCGCGCCGCTCGTCCTCGAGGTCAACGGCGTGCGCCACCCGCTCATGCCACCGGGCTTCACCATCGGCCGCGGCACCGAGGCCGATCTGCGCATCAACGACCCCGGCGTCTCGCGCACCCACGCGCGCGTGCTGGTCGCCGAGGACAACTACGGCGAACTCGACATCGCCATCGAGGACCTGGGCTCCACCAACGGCATCGTCGTCAACGGTCAGCGCGTCCAGCACTGCCGGCTCGACGACGGTTCACGCATCGAGATCGGATCAACGCGCATGCTCGTACACTCCCCCGCAGGATCGTGACGTGAGCGCCATCCTCGCCGCCACCCTGAAGGTGGTCTTCCTGGCCCTGATGTGGTTGTTCATCCTGTTCGTGGCGAACACCGTCAGGACGGACCTGTTCGGCCGCACTGCGACCGCCTCGGATCTCACCGACACCCCCGGCCCGACCGGGGCCAGGGGCGCGAAGAGGCGCAGACGCCGCAGGGACCCGTCCCGTCTGGTCGTCATCGCGGGCCGCCGCACCGGCCTCGAGGCCCCGCTGGACGGCGAGATCAGCATCGGCCGCTCGGCCGACTGCATCCTCGACATCGACGACGACTACGCCAGCGGCCACCACGCCCAGTTGTGGCAGGACTCCGCGGGCCGCTGGGTCATCACCGACCTGCAGTCGACCAACGGCACCTACGTCAATGGCGCCAAGATCGCCGAACCCACCCTTGTGGGGCCGAACGATGTGATCCGCATCGGCCGCTCCCAACTGAAACTGGAGCGCTGAGCCGTGACCGACCCCCAGACCAGCAGGAAGCCCGACGAGGGCTCGACGCGCACGAACGTGAGCGCGCCGGCCGTCGACGCGCACGCCGCCGAGCAACCGGGCGGGCAGGCCGCCGGATCCGGCAGGCGCCTCAGCCTCGACGCCAGCGCCCACTCCGAGATCGGCCTGGTGCGCAAGAACAACCAGGACTCCGCCTACACCTCACCGACGATGATCGTCGTCGCCGACGGCATGGGCGGCGCGGCGGCCGGCGACCTGGCCAGCGCCTCGACGATCCAGGAGCTGGCCCACGCCGACGGGCACTACGAGGGCGAGCAGATGCTCGAGGTGATGGCCGGCACCCTCACCAGGGCCAACGACAAACTGGCCGACCTCATCAACGCCGAACCGGAGCTCGACGGCATGGGCACGACGGTCTGCGGCGCCATGTTCAGCGGCACCCAGCTCGGCCTGGCCCACATCGGCGACTCCCGCGGCTATCTGCTGCGCGACGGCACGCTCACCCGCCTGACCCACGACCACTCGTGGGTGCAGTCCCTCATCGACG
Organism: uncultured Propionibacterium sp.; assembly: GCF_963539965.1. NCBI lineage: Bacteria > Bacillati > Actinomycetota > Actinomycetes > Propionibacteriales > Propionibacteriaceae > Propionibacterium > uncultured Propionibacterium sp. The sequence goes on along the minus strand of NZ_CAUTOU010000032.1, from coordinate 14,563 downwards.
ACGGCAAGATCACCCCCGAGGAGGCGGCGGTGCACCCGCACCGCTCGCTGCTGCTCAAGGTGCTCAACGGCCAGCCCGTCCACGAGCCCGACCTGCGCCTGGTCGACGTCCAGGACGGCGATCGGCTGCTGTTCTGCTCCGACGGCCTGTGCGGCCTGGTCGAGGACCACCACATCCGCCGCCTGCTGCGCGACCGCACCCCGGCCGACGCCGTCGAGGCGCTGACGCAGGCCTCCCACGAGGCCGGCGGCTACGACAACATCACGATGATCGTCGCCGACGTCGTCCCCGCCTCCGCCGAGCTCGACGCCAGACCCGGCACCATGATCGGCGCCGCCTCCGCCGTCAAGGTGCCCCGGATCGAACCGCCGTCCGGGGCGAGCGAGACCACCGCCGTCCTGAGCGTGCCCAGCACCAGGACGGCCAACCCCGACCCGGACGGCCCCGAGCTCATCGACCCGGACGCCCGCGAGGACGTGCGCTACTCGCCGATGATCGGCAGGCGCCGCCGCCACTGGTCGGTCATCATCTCGGTGCTCATCGCCCTGATCGTCCTCGCCGGCGGGCTGTTCGCCGCCTGGCGCTATGCGATGGACCAGTACTACATCGCCCCCTCGGACGACCAGGTGGCCATCTACAGGGGCATCCCCGACACGATCGCCGGCCACAGCTTCGGAGAGCTCCTCGAGCAGCGCGACACCCGGGTGGCCGACCTGCCCAGCTACTACCGGCAGAAGGTCACCGAATCCGAGGTCAAGGCCGACTCCCTCGAACAGGCCCGTACCCAGGCCGACTACCTGGACCAGCTCGCCCAGGCCTGCATCGCCAAGCGCGCCGAGGCCACGCCGGACCCGGGCGCCGAGCAGAGCGGCGCCGAGCCGGAGGCCGGCGCCACCGACTCCCCCGCCGGGGCGAGCGCGGCGTCCAGCAGCGCCTCGGCACCCATATCCGCCCCGATCAGCGGATCGGCCGACCCGGGGGACTGCGGATGAGCAGCACCGACGCGGACCATCCGGTCGTCTACCGCAGGCGACGCAACATAGAGCTGGCGCTGGTCGTCGTCGCCTCGCTCTTCGGGCTCGGCGGCTTCATGCTGACCACCGTCAACATGAGCGGCGCGCTGCCGGCGAACCTCCCGTGGGTGGCCGGCGGCTGGCTGGCCCTGTGCCTCATCGCGCACCTGGCGGTGCGCCTCAAGGCCCCGTGGGCCGACCCGGTGATCCTGCCGTGCGTCCTGGCGCTCAACGGCCTCGGCCTGGCCATGATCTACCGCCTCGACCAGGATGAGCCGGTCTCGACCCTCGTCAACGGCCAGCTGATGTGGACGGCCGTGAGCACCGTCCTGTTCGTGGCGGTGCTCTTCGCCGTGCGCGACTACCGTGACCTGCAGCGCTACCCGTACGTGCTCTTCCTGGCCGGCCTGCTCCTGCTGCTGCTGCCGCTCGTCCCGGGCCTGGCCTCCTCGGCCAACGAGGCCAACGGCTCGCGCATCTGGATCTCGCTGGCGGGCTTCAGCTTCCAGCCGGCCGAGATCGCCAAGATCATCCTGACGCTGGCCTTCGCCTCCTACCTGGCCGAGCACCGCGACGTGCTGCAGCTGGCAGGACGCAGCTGGGGGCGTTTCCGCATGCCGCGCGGGCGCGATCTGCTGCCCATCATGGTGATGTGGCTGGCCGCCGTCGCGGTCATCGTCTTCGAGAACGACCTGGGCACGGCGCTGCTGTTCTTCGGCCTGTTCGTCATGATGCTGTACGCGGCCACCAGCCAGGTGCGCTGGGTGGTCATCGGCACCGTGCTCTTCGGCGGCGCGGGCACCTTCGCCTACCGGTTCCTGTACCACGTGCAGGTGCGCTTCTCGTCCTGGCTGGACCCGTTCTCCGATCCCGCCCAGAACGGCCAGATCATCTCGGCCCAGTACGGCATGGCGTGGGGCGGCCTGTTCGGGCGCGGCTGGGGCCTGGGGCGCCCGTCGCTGGTGCCGCTGGCCCAGTCCGACTTCATCGCCAGCTCGCTGGGCGAGGAGCTCGGCCTGGTGGGCCTGATGTCCATCATCGTCATCTACGGCCTGATCATCGCCCGCGGGCTGCGCGCCGCGCTCACCGCGCACGACGCCTTCGGCAAGCTGCTCGCCGGCGGCCTGTCGTTCACCTTCGCGCTGCAGGTCTTCGCCATCATCGGCGGCGTCACCCGGCTGCTGCCGCTGACCGGCCTGACGACGCCCTTCCTGTCGCAGGGCGGCTCCTCCCTGATCGCCAACTGGATGATCATCGCCGCGCTGATGCAGGTCTCCCACGCCGGACGCGCCCCCGCGGCCGTCCCCGGCGAGCTGACCGCCGACCTGACCGACGCCCCGACGACCTTCATCAAGAAGGTGGAAGCATGAACAAGGCACTGCGCAGGGTCTCGGTCTTCGCGGCCCTCATGGTCTTCGCCCTCCTGGCGAACGTCACCTTCAACTACGGCTGGCGCTCGGCCGGCCTGCTGTCCGACCCGGCCAACCGACGCGTCACCGATGCCCAGTTCGACGCCCCGCGCGGCTCGATACTCGTCGGCACGACGGCCGTCGCCGAGACGGTGCCGGTCGAGGGCGGGCGCTTCAGCGTCCAGCGCACCTACTCCAACGGCGCGCTGTACGCGCCGGTCACCGGCTACTACTCGTACATCTACGGACGCACCGGCCTGGAGAAGAACTACAACGACCAGCTCTCGGGCTCCGACGACTCGCAGCTGTTCCGGCGCATCCTCAGCGAGCTGAGCGGCCAGCAGGCTCAGGGCGCCACCATCCAGACGACGATCGACGCGGACGCCCAGCAGGCCGCATCCGACGCCCTCGGGGGGCGCACGGGCGCCGTCCTCGCGATGGACTACACGACCGGCGCGATCCTGGCCTGGGCCTCGACGCCCGGCTACGACCCGAACCAGCTGTCGAGCGTCGACCTGGCGAGCACGCAGACGGCCTGGGACCAGCTGAACGCCGACGAGAGCCAGCCGCTGAAGGACCGCGCCACCCAGGAGATCTACCCGCCCGGCTCGACCTTCAAGCTCGTCGTGGCCTCGGCCGCCCTCGAGAACGGCATGAGCGCCGACACCACCGTCGAGTCGCCGACCACGCTGCCCCTGGACAACTCGACGACGACCCTGCCGAACTCCACCAACTGCGGCGGCACCACGTCCACGATCGATCACGCCCTGCAGGTCTCGTGCAACACGGCCTTCGCCAACCTGGGCATGAGCCTCGGTCAGGACAAGGTCCGGGAGCAGGCCGAGAAGTTCGGCTTCAACTCCTCCTTCGGCGGCGACACGGACTCGGCGACGAGCGTCTTCCCCTCCGACCTGGACAACGCCCAGCTGGCCATGAGCTCGATCGGCCAGTACAACGTCTCGGCCACCCCCCTGCAGATGGCCTCGACGGCCGCCGCCCTGGCCAACGGCGGTTCCCTCATGCAGCCGTACGTCGTCTCCCAGGTGCGCGACGCCAATCTGAACGTCATCTCCGAGACCAGCCCGACGACGATCCGCCAGGCCGTGAGCGCCGGGACGGCGACCTCGATGCAGCAGATGATGATCCACGTGGTCCAGTCCGGCACCGCCACGGCCACGCAGATCAGCGGTCAGACGATCGGCGGCAAGACCGGCACGGCCGAGAACATGCCCGGGGCCAGCGCCTATTCCTGGTTCGCCGGCTTCGACCAGGAGACGCACGCGGCGCTGGCCGTCTTCCTGGCCGACCCCAACCAGTCCGGCACCGCGACCGGCAACGCCACTGTCGCGGCGCACGCCGTCTTCGAGGCGCTCGCATCATGACGCCCCGAGCCGGGAGGCCGGCCGGGCCGGGCCGGCCGCGGCGCCCGCGGGCCGGCGACGCGACGGGGGAAGGAGATCAGCGATGACCGCTGCGAGCATCGTCCTCGGCGGCCGTTACGAACTCCAGGAGATCATCGGCCGCGGGGGCATGGCCGAGGTCTGGCGCGCCCGCGATCTGCGGCTCGACCGCGACGTCGCCGTCAAGCGCCTGCGCGTCGACCTGGCGACCGATCCGACCTTCCAGGCGCGGTTCGGCCGTGAGGCCCAGTCGGCCGCCGGCCTGAACCATCCGAACATCGTCTCCGTCTACGACACCGGGGGCCAGACGGACGAGGCGACCGGGGTCGTCGTGCCGTACATCGTCATGGAGCTCGTCGGCGGCCGCACCCTGCGTGAGATGCTGCGCGAGGGCCGCACCATCAAGCCCATCGAGGCGCTGACCTACACGCAGGGCGTGCTCGACGCCCTCGACTACTCGCACAAGCACGGCATCATCCACCGCGACATCAAGCCCGCCAACGTGATGATCACCCCCACCGGCCAGGTGAAGGTGATGGACTTCGGCATCGCCCGCGCGGTGGCCGACACCTCGGCGACGATGACGCAGACGGCCGCCGTGATCGGCACCGCCCAGTACCTCTCCCCCGAGCAGGCCCGCGGCGAGACCGTAGACTCCCGCTCCGACATCTACTCGGCCGGCTGCCTGCTCTACGAGCTGCTGACCGGCCGTCCCCCGTTCACCGGCGACTCCCCCGTGGCCGTCGCCTACCAGCACGTCCGCGAGTCCGCGGCGCTGCCCAGCACGCTGGCGCCGAAGGTCACGCCGGCCATGGACGCCATCACGATGACGGCCCTGTCCAAGAGCCCGAACGACCGCTACCAGACGGCCCGCGAGATGCGCGAGGACATCTTCCGCGTTCTCGAGGGCCAGCAGGCGACGGCGCAGCTGCCGGTCGTCCGCGCCGATGCCCCCACGCAGGTGGCTCCGGACATCGTGCCGGGCCGCCCGGCGCGGGCCCTGCCGCTGGAGGAGAACGGGCAGGGCGCCGATGCCGTCTCCACCAGGAAGAGGCGCCGCGTCACGGTGCCGACGGTGATCCTCATGATCATCCTGGCGCTCATCGCGGCGGGGCTGGTCTACGGCGGCATCCGCCTGCGCGACATCCGCAGGGAGGCCCAGCAGACGACCGTCCCGGCCGTCATCGGGTTCACGCAGGAGCAGGCCGTCTCGACTCTCAAGAACTACAACCTCGACCCGCAGGTGCAGCACACCAATGGCGAGACCGACACGAAGGGCCAGGTCATCAGCACCGACCCGGCCGACGGCGCGACGGTGCCGATCAACTCCACCGTCATCATCACGATCAACGACGGCCCCGCCGCCGGCACGGTCCCCGACGTGACGGGCATGGACGAGGACGACGCCCGCGAGGCCCTGCGCGCGGCGGGTTTCACGAACGTCGTCACGAAGGACGCCAGCGAGGAGCAGGAGAAGATCACCGACCAGGCCGACAGGATCATCGCGACCAGTCCGAGCCCGTACACCTCGGTCGAACCCGATTCGACGGTGACGCTCTACCGGGCCACGGGCCGCTCGCGGATGCCCGACGTCGCGAGCTCCTCGCTGACCGAGAACCAGGCCATCCAGAGGCTGAGCAGCGCCGGGTTCTCGAACATCCAGATCATGGAGGTGGAGACCTCCGAGCACGCGGCCGGCACGGTCTTCGAGCAGTCGGTGGCCGTCGGCCAGTTGTACTCGCGCACCGACCAGGTGACGATCAAGGTCGCCAGGACGCCCGCCGCCACGGTGACCCCCACGACGGGCGGCGCGGCGTCCTTCTCCCCGAGCCCCTCCGCATCGACCGCCAGCCCCCGCAAATCAAGTTCGTGACACCCGCCGTTTGGACGGGCAGATGAGGGACAATGGGTCTGTGAGCACTGATGAACCGCTCGGCGGCAACACTTCCCCCGACCCAGACCAGGACGACGGCGCGAGGACGACGCGCCAGACGCCCATCGCGGGCGATGCCGGCGCGGACGGCTTCATCGCTTCCCTGCGCGACGGGCGCTACCAGCTCGTCGAGCGCATCGGTGCCGGCTCCATCGGCCAGGTCTGGCGCGCGCAGGACGCCACCCTGGAGCGCGAGGTCGCCATCAAGACCATCAACCTGGCCACCAGCGCCGATCCCAGCACCGAGGCGCGTTTCCGCCGCGAGGCCGTCGCCACCGCCGGGCTCAATCACCCGAACATCGTCCAGATCTACGACTCCGGCGTCGACGGGCACAGCGCCTACATCGTCATGGAGTTCCTCCACGGCCCCAACCTGCAGACCGTCGTCACGAGGCAGGGGCCGATCGACTGGGAGGCGGCCGTGCCGATGCTGGCGCAGGTCGCCACCGGCCTGGGCGTCGCCCACCATTTCGGCGTCGTCCACCGCGACGTGAAGCCGGCCAACGTGGTGCTCTCCGCCGAAGAGCTGACGAGCAGGCCGAAGCTCGTCGACTTCGGCATAGCCCGCCTCAACGACCAGCAGGCGACCGCCCTGACGAGCACGATGACGGCCATCGGCTCGGCCGCGTACATGTCGCCCGAGCAGGCCGCCGGCGAGCGCGTCGGCTCGAACTCCGACATGTACTCGTTCGGCTGCCTCATAATGACCGTGCTGACCGGCCAACCGCCCTTCCCCGGCGAGTCCCCGGTGGCCGTCGCCCGCGCCCAGGTCTACGACACCCCGCCGCTGCTGCGCTCGCGCGTACCGGACGCCCCGGCCTCGCTCGAGAACCTCGTCGCCGCGCTGCTGGCCAAGCGCCCAGAGGAGCGCCCCAGCGCCAACGAGGTGGTCGCCGCGTTCAACGCGATCCACGGCGATCCCGGCGCCCCGGGTCTCATCGACCCGCCCGGCCAGGCCGGCCCTGCGACCGATGCGGCCACCATGGCCATGTCCGCGGGCGCCGCGGCGGCACTAGCCGCGGGGACCGGCGCGGGCGGCACGGCCGACGGCCAGGGCCTGACCCGGATCCTCCCCGCCGACGAGGGCACCGCCGGTTCGACGGCCGTGGACGGCCTGCCGCCCGTCGACCCCGGAGCGACCGGCACCGGCGCGACGCCGACCTCGCCGACCCCGACCACCGGCGCCTCGGCGACCGGCACCGGCCAGGTGCCCGCGGGACCGGCGGACGGCGGGGGGAGGAAGTCGGGCAGGACCAGGCGGATCGTCCTGGCGGTCGTCATCCTGGCCGCTCTCGCCGCGCTCATCATCGCGGCCTGGGCGCAGGGGCGCAACTCGGCCGATCCGGCCCCGTCGCAGACCATCACCCAGACGCAGACCGCCACGGCGTCCCCCACGGCCAGCCGCTCGACGGCGGCATCCACCGCCCCGCAGACGAGCTACGCCACCGGTTACGGAACCAGCCAGGAGACCGGCGACGCCAACGGCAACTACTACCCCCAGCAGACCTACACCAACGGCAACTACTACCCCCAGCAGACCTACACCAACGGCAACTACTACCCCCAGCAGACCTACACCAACGGAGAAGGCAACGACCAGTCGACGACGCAGCAGACGAGCACCGGCGGTGGCGGCAATGAGAACGAGGACGGCGACGAGAACGACTGACGACTGACGCCCCGGGCGGGAGGCCCCTACGGCCTTGAGCCGCCCGCCCCTGCCGCGGTCGCCAGTTCACAGATCGCGACCCGCGGGCGAACCCGCGGTCGCGAGGAAACCGGTGGGGGCTTCGTAGCCGGCCACGGCGAAGGCCTCCTGCACCGCACCGGCCACGTCGCGGACCCGATCGACCGGCACGACGGCCATGACGCACCCCCCGAAGCCGCCGCCCACCAGGCGGGCGCCCCAGGCCCCCGCCGCAATGGCCTCCTCGACGGCCAGGTCGATCTGGGGCAGGCTCACCTCCAGGTCGTCGCGCATCGAGGCGTGGGCCGCCGTCATGCCTCCGGCGACGGCTCTCCAGTCGCCGGCTTCGAGGTCGTCGGCCATCTTCACGGCGCGGGCGTTCTCGGTGACGACGTGGCGCAGGCGCCCGGCCAGCGTCGGATCCCCCAGCTCGGCCTCGGCGACGGGCAGATCGTCCACGCCGATGCGGCGCAGCAGGTCGACGCCGAGCAGGTCGGCGATCCTGTCGCACTCGGCGTGGCGGTCGCCGAAGTGTCCGGCCGACAGCGAGTGGCGGGTCCTCGTGTCGAGAATGAGGACGCCGGCGCCGCTGCGCGCCGGGTCGTAGGGCACCGGGCGCAGCGTGTGGTTCAGGAAGTCGATGAGCAGGGCGTGGCCCTTCATACCGCGCAGCGCCGAGGTCTGGTCGACGCCGCCGGTGGGGGCCAGCGCGATCTCGTTCTCGGCGCTCTGGCAGTGGCGCGCCAGCCGGGCGCGGCCCGCGTCGTCGGCCAGCAGCCCCAGGTCGAACAGGTCCGAGGCGGCGGCGGCCACGGAGCACTCAAGAGCAGCGGAGCTCGACAGGCCGGCGCCGATGAGCAGGTCCGAGCCGACGACCAGGTCGACGCCGCGCACCGGCAGGCCGTCCCCCCCGAGCGCCCACAGGACGCCGGCGGCGTAGGCGCCCCAGCCCTCGGGGCGTCCCGCCCTCACCTCGTGGAGCGGCACGTCGACCTCGCCCGGGACGTCCAGGGAGACCATGTGGAGGAGGTCGTCGTCACGGGCGGCGGCGGCCACCCGGGTGCGCCGGTCCAGCGGGACCGGCAGGCAGAAACCGCCGTTGTAGTCGGTGTGCTCGCCCATCAGATTGAACCGACCCGGCGCCGACCACACGCCGGCGGGTGCGTGGCCGAAGCGCTCGCGGAATCGGTCGGCGACGGTCCGCGCGGTGCTCATCCGCGTCCCCCCGTGCCGAACGGCGGGCGGCCGGGCCCGACGGCGAGCCCGGTGAAGGTGCGGCTCGTGCGGATCGCGTCCACCCGCTCGGCGGACAGCTGCTGGGGCATCATGGTATCCACCTTCTCACACGGGCCCGGGCCGCCCGCAGCAGGAGCGGGCCGGGGCGGCTCAGAGCTCCTCCACGCCCCTCAGCCCGGGCGCCCTGCGGCGCAGCTGGGCCTCGAGGCGCTGCTTCATCGTGATGACGGCGGCCGGGCAGCCGCGGCAGGCCCCGCGCATGCGCACCCGCACGACGCCCTCACGGGCCTCGACGAGCTCGATGGAGCCGCCGTGCGCGGTGGCGATCTCGCCGACCGGGCCGTCGATGAGCTCCTGGGCGCACCAGCGCAGGGCCTCGTCAGGGCCCAGCCGCTGGGCGTGCGGACCGGGCACCCAGGCGTCGACGTCCTTCAGGGCGGTGATGAGCGCGGTGCGCACCAGCGGGCCGAGCTCGTGCCAGTCGCGGCCCGGCGCGGCCGTGACGAGCAGGCAGCCGGGATCGGCCTCGACGCCCTCCAGCTCGGAGCCGAGCAGCCCGTCGAGGCCGGGCGCCGAGACCAGCGGGCCGGCGAAGGGCAGCACGACGCCGTGGACGAGCCAGCGCAGCACGGCGGGATCGGCCGTGCGCTCGGGGTGCAGGGCCGTGCCCCGGTCCGGGGCGGCCCGGTGGTGCGCGCCGGCGCGCCGGTGGGACAGGGGCGCCCTCATGCGGCTCACGGGTGGAGCCCGGGGATGCCGTGGCCGCAGCAGGCCATACCCCCGGCGAGGACGAACATGTACCCGAAGGCGATGCCCGGCCACTTCCAGCCGCCGGTCTCGCGCCGCATGATCGCCACAGTGGACATGCACTGCAGGGCGAAGGCGAAGTAGAGCAGCAGGGCGACGATCGTGGCGGGCGTGAACACCTTCTCGCCCGCATGGGCGCCCCCGGAGTAGGTCCAGGAGTCGAGGGCCTGGCCCACCTCGGTGTCGTCCTCGGGGTCGAGGGCCGAGGCCATCTGGCCGAGGGTGGAGACGGACACCTCACGAGCGGCCAGCGAGCCGAGCAGGGCCACGTCGATGCGCCAGTCGAAGCCCAGCGGCTCGAAGACGGGCTCGATCGTCTTGCCGATGGTCGCGGCCGCCGAGTGCTCCATCGTGTAGGCGGTGACGGCCACGTCGTCGCCCGGGTCGATGCCGGCGGCCTCCAGCTCGGCGTCGCCGCGCAGCGGCAGCGCCGTGAGCGCCCAGATGATCATCGTCGTGGTGAGGATGATCGTGCCGGCCTTGCGCAGGAAGGCCTTGGTGGGCTCCCACATGGCGATGCCCACCGAGCGCGGGGTGGGGATGCGGTAGGGCGGCATCTCCATGTAGAACGGCAGGACGTTGCCGCGCCGGTCGGTGATGCGCTTGACGATGGCCGAGGCGGTGAGGGCCGAGACGCCGCCGAGCAGGTAGAGCAGGAACATGGCCACGCCCTGGCCGCTGAAGGGTCCCACCGAGGTGCCGTCGGGCACGAGGAGGCCCACGAGCAGGATGTACACGGGCAGCCTGGCCGAGCAGGTGGCCAGCGGCACGCCGAGCATCGTGGCGATGCGGTCCCGGCTGCTCGGCAGGGTGCGGGTGGCCATGACGCCGGGTATGGCGCAGGCGAAGCTCGACAGCACGGCCACGAAGGCGCGCCCCTCGAGCCCGAAGCGGCTCATCAGCCGGTCCATGAGGAAGGCCGCCCGCGCCATGTAGCCAACCGAGTCGAGCAGGGCGAGGATGAGGTACATCATGACGATCTGCGGCACGAAGGCGAGCACGGTGCCGAGGCCGCCGAGCAGGCCGTCGGAGACGAAGGAGGCCAGCAGGGAGTTGCCGATGCGATCGCCGGCGATCCCGGCGAGCCAGGTGAAGAAGCCCTCGACACCGTCCTGCAGGGGCGCGGCCCAGGTGAAGATCGCCTGGAAGAAGAGGAACATCACGGCGAAGAAGATGAAGGTGCCGGCCACCGGGTGCAGCAGCACGCGGTCGATGCGCTCGGTCCGGCTGTCGGAGCTGGGGTCCTCGTAGCCGCTGTCGGCGAGCACCGAGTCGACCCAGCCGGCCAGCTCCGCGGTGTCGGTGGGCGGGTCGACGGGCGGCACCGACCACTCGCGCCAGTCGGTGATGAGGGTGCGCAGCTCGCCGATCCCGATGCCCCGGTTGGCCACCACGGGGATGACCGGCACGCCGAGCGCCCGGCTCAGCGCCTCGGCGTCGATCCGGCCGCCACGGCGGGTCAGCTCGTCGCCCATGGTGAGCACCAGGGCGGTCGGCATGTGCCGCTGCACGACCTCGGCGAACATGAGCAGGGAACGGCGCAGGGCCGTGGAGTCGGCCACGACGAGCAGGCCGTCGGGCAGGCCGATGCCCTCGATCTCGCCGTCGAGCAGATCGGCGACGAGCTGCTCGTCGGGCGAGATCGGCGTCAGGGAGTAGGCGCCGGGAAGATCCTCGATGTTGTACTCGTCACCGCCGATGCGGGCCACGCCGGCCGAACGCGAGACGGTGACGCCGGGATAGTTGCCGGTCTTCGCGTGCAGGCCGGTGAGCCGGTTGAAGACCGAGGTCTTGCCGCCGTTGGGCGAGCCGACGAGGGCGATGCGGGGCGCACCGCCTGCGACGGCGGTCCCGGCGGGTGCGCAGTGGTTGAGAACTGATGACATGGTGGTTGTCCGATGCTGATCATGCGCGGAGACCGTCAGGCGGCCGGCGTCACATGGATCATGGCGGCCTGCTCGGCGCGGATGCACATCTGCACGTCGCAGATCCGGAAGATGCGGGGCCCGGCCCAGAAGGCGCGGCGCACATAGGAGACCTCACGGCCCTCGCAGAAGCCGAGCAGGCGCAGCCGGCGCTGGACCTGCGCGTCGAGGCCGGGGTCGACGCGCGAGATGACGCCGCTCTCGCCCCGGCGCAGGGCCGTCAGGGGAACCGCCCCCCTCGTCGTCTCCTGGCCGACCGTCGTGACCGATGGCATCCTGATCCTCCTCGTGCCGGATACGCCCGCCCGGACCGACGGGCTCATCGAATCCGAGATTAGTTGAGGAAAGCCTAGGCTTCTGCCTTGTCAGTCGTAATTCGGTTATTTCCGGGGACGTTCAGGGGATTTGCGGACGGACGGGGACCGCATGGCCCGCGCGGACCGGGGCGGGGACGCGCTGCGGCCGTCCGCGAACGAGGTGATGCGGCACGAACCGGGCGGGCCGGGGCGCTCCGGGCCGGCCCGCGCGGGACGCTCCGGTACGGTCCCGGGCGCGGGCGTCTATGATCAGAGGCACTGCACGGCGCACCGGCGATGGCGATGGAGCGCGGCAAGGCTTTCGGTGCGGGGCGCACATGCGCCGTGGCGGCGTGAGAGAGGCGGTCCCATGCGCAGGTGGTACACACCGGTCATCCTGGTGGTGCTCGTCGTATTCGTCGCCTTCGCCGGCTGGTGGGGCGTGCGCATGTTCACCGAGCCGCTCGACCCCACGAGCGCATGCGAGACCACCTCGTTGACGGTCCTGCGCACCGACCAGGTGCAGGTGCGCGTCTACAACGCCGGCACGGTCAAGGGCCAGGCGACGACGATCGCCGCCCAGCTGGAGAGCGCCGGTTTCGTCATCAACTCCACCGGCAACGCGGAGGATGACGACTACACCGGCACGACCATCGTCGGCGCCTCGGGCGACGACCCGCAGGTGCAGCTCGTCGCCTCGTTCTTCCCGGGCGCGGCGATCAGCACCGACAACAGGCAGAACGGCCTGGTCGACGTCGTCGTCACCGACGATCTGGGGCAGGGCTTCAAGGCCGACGCGGCCACCGGCATCGACGTCCCCTCCGGCAGCGTCTGCCTGCCGGTCGCACAGGCCAGCGCCACCGCGACGACCACCTCCTGAGACCGACGGCCACGCGGCGGCGGACCGCCCGCGCCGCTCAGGAGCGCCGCCGCGGCCGGCGCCTCGTCCACCCGGCCAGGCGGCCATGGCGCCCGACGGCGAGCAGTCTCGCCTCGACCTTCGCACGCTCGTCGGCCGGGGTGACGACGAGGATCTGGTCCCCCGTCTCGAGGGCGGTGTCGCCGTCGGGGGAGAAGGACTCGTCCCCGCGCATGACGAGCGCGACGACCGCATTGCGCGGCAGGCGCAGCTCGAGCACCCGGACCCCGGCCAGGCGCGAGCCCTCGGGGATGTTGACGGCCAGCAGATCGGCGCGGCGTTCGTCGAAGGGCGCCACCTCGATGTCCACATCGGCCGCCGCGCGCGGGTCGACGAGGCCGAGCAGCCTGGCCGCCCATGGCAGCGTCGGGGCCTGCAGGGAGGTGAAGACGATGACGAAGACGACGATGATGTCGAACAGCACGTCCGAGCCCGGCATGCCGGCCGCCATCGGGACGGTCGCCAGGATGATCGGCACCGCGCCGCGCAGCCCGGCCCAGCTCATGAAGGCCTGGTGCCGCCAGCTGGAGCCGAACCAGACGGTGCTGACGTAGACGGCCAGCGGCCGGGCGATGAAGGTCAGGACGAGGCCGAGGACGACGCCGACGCCGATGTCGTGCCGGTCGATCGTCGAGGGGTGGACGAGCAGCCCGAGCATGACGAACAGGCCGATCTGGGCGACCCAGCCGATGCCCTCGGCGAAGGACTTGGTGGCGTGGCGGTGCGGCAGCTGGCCGTTGCCGAGCACGACGGCGCAGACGTAGACGGCGGCGAAGGCCGAGCCGTGGACGAGCCCGCTCAGACCGTAGGTGACGAGGATCCAGCACATGACGGCCAGCGGGTACAGGCCGGAGTTCGACAGCGACAGGCGGCGCAGGCACTGCACGCCGACCCAGCCCATGGCGAGGCCTGCCAGGACGCCGATGGCCAGCTCGCCGACGACCTCCCCGGCCCGCCCGAGCATGCCGCCCGAGGGCTCGTGACCCATCGCCAGCTCGGTGCCGGCGACGACCAGGAGGACCGTCGGGGCGTCGTTGAAGCCGGACTCGGTCTCGAGGGCGGCGCGCACCCGGGGCGGCAGCGCCACCCCGCGCAGCACCGAGAAGACGGCTGCGGCGTCGGTGGGGGCCACGACGGCGCCGAGCAGGAAGGCGACGGCCCGCGGCAGGCCCAGGAGGAAATAGCCGAACAGGCCGACGACGACGATGGTCACCAGCGAGCCCACGACGGCCAGGAACAGGCCCACGCCGAGGACCGACCTCATCTGCTTCCAAGAGGTCGTCAGGCCGCCCTCGGCGAGGATCAGGGCGAGCGCGACGAAACCCAGGTCGTGGGCCAGCGAGGCGTTGTCGAAGCGGATGCCGAATCCGGTGTTGCCCAGGGCGACGCCGACGAAGAGGAACAGGAGCAGGGCCGGCAGGCCGGCGCGCGTGCCCAGACGGGCGGCGGCGATCGCCACGAGCGCCACGGCAGCGGCGACGAGCAGTGTCAGATCCGCTGCGGCCATGGGGCTCCTCTCCCGTCCACCGGTTCAGCCGGCCGGCTCCGACCCGGCACCGAAGACAGCCTCGCGGGTCATGTCGTCGACGATGGCGCGCATCGGACGAGTCGGGCGATCGTCCTCCAGGCCGTCATCGGCGCCCTCGAGGGCCGCTCGGCGAGGCCGGTCCGGTCCGGCATCGGGACGCCGGATGGCCTCGAACTGGGCCGTCCGCGAGGCGGCGGGCTCGCCCACCGCCGGTCCCTGAGCGCGGGAGGCCGCCCGCGGGGCCTCCCCCTCGATCGTGATGACGGTGCTCCCGGCCTTGTCGCCGTACAGCCAGGCAGCGTCCTCCTCGGGGGTGGCGCGGCGGGCGCCGGCCGGCCAGCCGATGGGCTCGGCGACCTCGATGGCCCCGTCCCCGGGCCCGCCGGCACGGTACGGGCCGGCGGGCCCGG
>NZ_CAUTOU010000031.1:0-26753 GCF_963539965.1 uncultured Propionibacterium sp. | reverse complement strand
CATCAGGCGGCGGCGACCCGGTAGTCGCCGGCCTCCTCGACGGCCTCGGTGATCCTGGCGAAATCGATCGGGACGTCACTGGTGACGACCATGGAGCCGTCGGCCAGGGCGACCTCGACGCCGGTGACGCCGTCGATGGCCGAGACCTCCTCGGTGACGTGGTCGACGCAGTGCTCGCAGGTCATGCCGGTGACGGTGTAGCTGGCGGTGGTGGACATTTCTCCTCCTGATCGGTCCGATCGGTCGGTGGTTGGGAACCCGGTGGGCGCTCCGGCGGGCCGGGCGCTCAGGAGCGGACGAGTCTGGCGATGGCGTCGGAGGCCTCGGCCAGCTTGACCTCGGCCTCGTCGCCGCCGGCCCTGGCGGCGCGCACCACGCAGGTGCTCATGTGCTCGTCGAGCAGGGCCAGGGCGACGGACTGCAGCGCCTTGGTGGCGGCCGAGACCTGGGTGAGGATGTCGATGCAGTACTTCTCCTCAGCGACCATCTTCTGCAGGCCCCGGACCTGGCCCTCGATGCGGCGCAGGCGCTTGAGGTAGTTGTCCTTGCTGTTCAGATAGCCGTAGTGGTGCTCGCACTCCGGGTCGTGGCAGCACTCGGCGGCAGTGCGCACGGCCTCGCCGCTGGTCGTCATCTCGCTCATGGTCATCAGGATAATACCCCAGGGGGGTTCATTCAAATACCCGCTGAGGGTATTGGTGGCGAGGCCGCCGGACGCGGGCCGCGATGGCGCTCCCATTTTCAATCACCAATGGCAACGCCCCTATTGGGCCCGTATGAAAGCAGTTGTGCACAGCCGGGTCGTTATCCACAGTCAACGGCGCCGGCCGTGGACAACGCGAGCCCGCCGACGTCCGGCAGTACACGCGGAAGAGGAAAGCGCAAATCGACGAAGACTACTTTGCAGTTCACAGAGAAGCTCACAGTTCATCCTTATTTCCCCTAGTCAATTTGATTTGCATGCAAATAAAACTGTGGGGGCACAGGACTGTGCACAAGCCGTCCACCCGACACGCCGCGCCCTTCCACACGGATTCCGGAGTTATCCACCGGGCCTGTGGACAACTCGATCCGAACCGGCCCACCCCCGATGGACGGGCACCGCGCGCAGCGCTACCGTGAGTGGCCGCGTGCGGACGGGCGAGGGCTCTCCAGGGCGGTCCTCGAGGGCCTTCCGGGGGTCCCCCGATGGTTCTTGTCAGTGGCTCCGCCTAGCGTTGTGGTCTCACCGCCGGCGACGCGCCGGAGGACCTGCCCGGCGCCGCACGGGCAGCACCAGGAGGAGAGGAAGAGGAAGGGGAGCATGAGCATATCCATCATGAGGGAGGAGTCTCCGGCCGAGGCACTCGACCGCACCCCTCCCCAGGACATCAACGCCGAGAAATCGGTGCTCGGGGCCATGCTGCTGTCCAAGGACGCCATCGCCGACGTCACCGAGGAGTTGCGCGCCGACGACTTCTACCGGCCCAACCACGAGGCGATCTTCAACGCCATCATCGAGCTCTACGGCCACGGCGAGCCCGCTGACGCGGTGACGGTCGCGGCCCGGCTCGGCAGGACGGGTGAACTCGAGCGGGTGGGCGGCCGGGTCTACCTCATCGACCTCGTGCAGTCGGTCTCGATCGCGGCCAACGCCGGCCATTACGCGCAGATCGTCCACGACAAGGCCACCCTGCGCCGCCTGGTCGAGGCCAGCATGAAGATCTCCCAGCTCGGCTACCAGGGCGCCGGCGACGTGCCCGACATCGTCGACGCGGCCCAGCAGGCCATCTACGAGGTCTCCGACATCAACACCTCCGACGACTACCAGCAGCTGAAGGACCTGCTGGAACCGACCATCGACGAGATGGAGGCCATCCAGTCGCACGACGACGCCATGTCGGGCGTGCCCACCGGCTTCGCCGAGCTCGACGAGCTCACCAACGGCCTGCACGCCGGCCAGATGGTCATCGTCGCCGCCCGCCCGGCCGTCGGCAAGTCCACCCTCGCGCTCGACCTGGCGCGCTCGGCAGCCGTTAAGAACGGCCTGACCACCGTCTACTTCAGTCTCGAGATGGGCAAGACCGAGCTGGTCATGCGCCTGCTGTCGGCCGAGGCGGGCGTGCCGCTCAACCACATCCGCAACGGCAGGATGAGCGAGGACGACTGGCAGCAGATCGTCCGCAAGACGGGCCACGTGCAGGAGGCGCCCCTGTTCATCGACGACTCCCCCAACCTGACGATGATGGAGATCCGCTCCAAGGCCCGCCGCCTGCGCCAGCGCAATGACCTGCGTCTGGTGATCATCGACTACCTGCAGCTGATGAGCTCGGGCCGCAAGGTCGAGAGCCGCCAGCTCGAGGTCTCCGAGTTCAGCCGCCAGATCAAGCTGCTCGCCAAGGAGCTGCAGATCCCGGTGATCGCCCTGTGCCAGCTCAACCGGGGTCCCGAGCAGCGCAACGACAAGAAGCCGATGCTGTCGGACCTGCGCGAGTCCGGCTCGCTGGAGCAGGACGCCGACGTCGTCATCCTGCTGCACCGCGAGGACGCCTACGACCGCGACAGCCCCCGCGCCGGAGAGGCCGACTTCATCGTCGCCAAGCACCGCAACGGCCCCACCGCCACCGTCACCACGGCCTTCCAGGGCCACTACTCGCGGTTCGTCGACATGCAGCGGTGAGCGCCGGGCCCCGATGATCCGCGGATCGTTTCGCCGCAGGCCGAATCGGCCCGGTGCACCGGCCCGGTGCTTGACCCAGGGCCGGTTTCAAGTGCCACACTGGCTGGGCATCCGATGAGCAGAGGCGTTCGGCCCGGTGGGCACGGCGCCAGAACCTGGAGAATCGATGAATACGACCGTTCTCGTCTTCCATCCTCACTTCGACCGGTCGAGGATCAACAGGGCGCTGGCCGACGCGGCCGAGGGCGTCGACGGCGCGCAGGTGCGCTACCTGTACGACCTCTACCCCGACTTCGCGGTCGACGCCGCCTCCGAGCAGTCCGTGCTGGCCGCCGCCGACCGCATCGTCCTCCAGTTCCCCATGTACTGGTACTCGAGCCCCGCGCTCGTCAAGCAGTGGGAGGACGACGTGCTCACCTACGGCTGGGCCTACGGCTCGAGCGGCACGGCTCTGCACGGCAAGGAGCTGCTTCTCGCCGTCTCGCCGGGCGCCGCCGCCGGCAACTACGCGCACGACGGCGACTACAAGTACCTGGTCACCGAGCTGCTGCGCCCCTTCCAGGCCACGAGCAATCTGATCGGCACCCGCTTCGTCAGGCCGTTCGTCACGGCCGGTTCCATGTCCATCGGCGACGAGGAACTCGCCGCCCGGGCCGGGGCCTACGCCGCCTGTCTGGCCGACGAGCACCTGGCCGCCCTCGGCGACTACGAGTGAGCCGCCCGGCGGTCCGTCCCTCTCAGCCGGTGAGGGGCAGACCGCCGATCAGCGTCTGGAGGGAGATGACGCTGCGCGGGATGAACTCCGCGACCGTCAGAGCGACGACGTCGGCGGCGCCCGACAGGTCGGAGACGACCCGGCGCACCTGGGCGCGGGTCAGGCCGGCGGGCACCCGGCCGAGGCCGAGGATGGCCTCGTCGGAGTCGACGACGTCCACGTCCAGGTGGATGGCGACCTTGGAGGCGCCGGTCGAGGCGAGCCAGTCCAGCAGCGGCCGGGTGCTCCCGCGCAGGTCCTCGGGGCTGAAGGCCGACAGGCCCCACTGGCCGACGTGGGCGTAGGCGTCCTCCACCCAGTCGTGGAGTCCGGCGAGCGCGACGTGCGAGGCGTCGACGCTGGCGGGCAGCATACCGACGAGTTCCGGGTCGCCCCGGCCGAGGATGGCGCTGACGGCCATCGCGTGCCAGCCGTCGTAGCCCGTGTCGGGGGTGTCGACGTCGGGATGCGAGTCGATCCAGACGACCGCCAGGTCATCGCCGTACCTGGCGGCGAGGCTGGTGAACGGCGCGATGGAGACGGAGCACTCGCCGCCGAGGGTGCAGATGCGCTCGGCGGACGGGCAGGACTCGATGGCCCGCAGGCCGGCGCGGATCGCCGACCGGGACTCGACGCCCCCGGTGGAGCCCTCGTCGGGATCGCCGCCGTCGACGGGGACGGTGCGGGTCGGCCCGGCGTGCTCGGGCAGAATCGCCTGCAGCACCCTCGTGCCGACCGCGTAGGCCCTGCGGGCCTGGTCGATCTCGACGCCGGGCAGCAGTTCGGCGACGGTCTGCTTGCCGGCGCCCTGCCACTGCGGCCAGATCAGACGCAGGGTGCTCGCACTGCCGGGATTCGTATCGGTCATCGTTCGCTCCTCGCTGGGGAATCACTCGTCAGGCCGGGGCCGGGCGGACGCCGCCGACCAGCGGTTCGGCGCTCCCGGGCGCCCGACCGCTCCGCCATAGGATTGGGCCCATGACTGCCGAGAAGGACGCACTGTGGGAGCTGATCCGCTCCGAGGCGCGCCGCGACGCCAACGAGGAGCAGCTCCTCGCCAGCTTCCTGCACGCCTCCATCCTGGACCACGACCGCCTCGAGGACTCGATCAGTTTCATCCTCGCCTCCAAGCTCGGCAGCGAGACGCTGTCGTCCATGAGCCTGCGGCGTCTGATCGACGACGCCCTGGCCGCGGAGCCCGGCATCGTGGTCGCCGTCCGCGAGGACCTGCGCGCCGTGCTGCGCCGCGATCCCGCCTGCCGCAGCTACTCGACGCCGCTCCTGTTCTTCAAGGGCTTCCACGCCCTGCAGTCCTACCGCGTCGCCCACCACTACTGGACGGCCGGGCGCACGGTGCTGGCGCTCTACCTGCAGAGCCGGATCTCCGAGGTCTTCGCCGTCGACATCCACCCCGGCGCCCGCATCGGCAAGGGCATCATGTTCGACCATGCGACGAGCGTCGTCATCGGCGAGACGGCGGTGGTCGAGGACGACTTCTCGATGCTCCACGAGGTGACGCTCGGCGGCACCGGCAAGATCGGTGGTGACCGGCACCCGAAGATCGGGCGCGGCGTCGTGATCGGCGCCGGCGCGAAGGTGCTCGGCAACATCCGCGTCGGCAAGGGCGCCCAGGTCGGCGCGGGCTCGGTGGTGCTCAAGGACGTACCGGCCCATGCGACGGTCGTCGGCGTGCCCGCCAAGGTCGTCAGCTATCCGATCGAGGACTCCCCGTCCGACAACGATCCCGGGGACGGGGCGCCGGACTGAGCCCGGGGACGCGGCGCCCCGCGGGCACCGCGGGCCCCGGGCGCGCTCAGCCGCGAGCGCGGCGGCTCCTGTTCGAACCGCGGACCGCAGCGGACAGGACGCCGACGATGGCCAGGAGGAGCAGGGCGGGAAGCCCCTCACCGCGGAAGGCACCGCCGTCGTGACCGTCGTGCTGCCTCTTGACCGGATTCCTCGCCATCGTCTCCCCTTGCCGCGCCGCAGGCCCTGGCTCCGGCAGGACCGGCGGGAGCACTCGCGAGGACGCTCCCGCGCTCGCAAGGCTAACGCAGCATCCCGCTGGCGCCCCGCAGAGTCCGGCTGCGGGCGGCCGCCGGCGCCGTCTCAACGCGTGGGGCGGGCCTGCTGCGGCGCGCCCATCGGTACTGTGTCGCCATGCGAATGATCAGCCCCGAGGAGCTCAGCGGCATGACTGCGGGGCTTCCCGACGAGCCACGGCTCGTCGCCCCCGGCAGTCTCTCCACGCCGCTGGAACTGCTCGACCTCCTCGACGCGCAGCTCGGACGCTGGTTCCTGTTCTGCGTCAACGCCCCGGCGGGCATCCCGTCGCGCGAGGGCGTCACGCACGAGACGATCTTCCTCGGCCCGGCCATGCGCCGCTCCGGCCGCACCCGCTACTTCCCGATGCGGCTGTCCTTGTCGACACGGTTGTTCCGGACCACCTGCCCGCCCGATGCGGTCGTCCTGCACACCACGACTCCGCGCGGCGGCAGGGTCTCCATGGGCATCGAGGTCCAGGTCATGCCCGGTGCCGTCGAGGCCGTGCGCGCCCGCGGCGGCATCGTCATCGCACAACTGAACCCGCGGATGCCGTTCGTCCACGGCGACGGCGTCATCGACATCGACGACATCGACTACGGCGTCGAGATCGACCGTCCGATGCTCACAGTCCCCGAGCCCGTCCCGGACGACGTCTCGCTGCGCCTGGGCGAGCTGATCGGCGCCCGTGTCGAGGACGGTTCGAGCATCCAGGCGGGCATCGGCGCGGTGCCCGACGCCGTGCTCGGCCGCCTGCACCGGCGCCGCGGCCTGCGCTTCTGGAGCGAGCTGATCAGCGACGGAGCCATGGCGCTCGACCGGGCCGGGGCCCTCGACCCCGACGTTCCGCTCACCGGCACCTTCATGCTCGGCAGCCAGGAGTTCTACGACTGGGTGGACGACAACCCGCGCGTCCGGCTGCGCCGCTGCGAGGTGACGAACGACCCGGCGATCATCTCGGCCCTGCCGAAGGTCGTCAGCGTCAACACGGCCATGCAGGTCGACCTGTTCGCCCAGACGAACGCGACCCGCCGCGGCGACCGGATCTACTCGGGCACCGGCGGCTCGACGGACTTCCTCGTCGGGGCCATGCACTCGGCCGGCGGCGAGGCGATCATCGCCCTGCACAGCTGGCACCGGAAGGCGGACGTGTCGACGGTCGTCCCGAAGATCGTCTCGCCGGTCACCTCGGTGCAGATGAGCGCGATCGCCACCGAGAACGGCATCGCCCAGGTCTTCGGCAACGACGAGAGCACGCAGGCCCGGCAGATCATCGAGCAGGCCGCCCACCCGGAGGCCCGCGAGGAACTGCGCGAGGCCGGGCGGGCGATGGGGCTGAGGGTCTGAGCCCGGGCCCGGTGGCGCCCGCCCCCCACCCGATAATGGGAGAGCACCTCTCGACTGCGGAAGGGCAGGGCCATGAGTGGTCAACGGAGCGTCCACGTGCTCGTCGGCGGCCTCGTCCAGGGCGTCGGCTTCCGCTGGTACACGCTGCAGCGGGCCGATGCGCTGGGGCTGAGCGGCTGGGTGCGCAATCTGCCCGGCGGGGACGTCGAGCTGTTCGCCCAGGGCGATGACTCGGCGGTCGAGGAGCTCGTCGAGTGGCTGCGCGAGGGTCCCGGCTTCGCGCTGGTCCGCCGGCTCCAGGTACGCGAGGCGCCGCGGAGGCCCGGGCTGAGCGGCTTCGCCGTGCGCTGAACCGGCACCGGGGAGGAGCCCCGGCCGGAGCGGGCCCCCGCCGCCTGCGACCGGGCCGCGCCGCGCCGCAACGCCCGGGGGCGCCCGCTCAGCCCTCCTGTCGGCCGTTGTTGGCCGTCCAGAACCGCTCGGCCTCGTCGCCACGGCCCTCGCTCTCGAGCCAGTTGGCGCCCAGCGCCGCGAACTCGCCGCGCAACCGGGAATCCCCCAGCCGGTCTGCCAGCCCCATGGCCGCACCGATGTCGGCGAAGCCCCCGCGCTCGTCGTCGACGGCCAGGCGGATCCGGGCGCGCAGGTCGTGGATCGAGGCGGCGAAAGCCGTGTCGCCGCGGGCGAGGATCGTCTCGGGCGCGTCCCCGAGTTCGGACAGGGCCCGGTCGTAGGCGCGGTGGGTGGCCAGCAGACGCACCCGGTCGACCGAGACATCGAGCATCGTCATCTCGCGGTCGATGTTCGTCCGTTCGGCGAACTCGGCGTCGACGAACGCCCGCTCGCACAGCGCCCGGCCGGCCGCAACCGCCTCGGCGTGAACGGCGAGGCCGGCGTCCAGGCCGTCGGCCCCGGCGGCCGCCCACATGCGCCGTCGCTGCAGTTCGAGCAGCTCCACGGGGTCGTCGGCCGCGCGGGCCTGCTCGACGCCCTGCGTGTACGCCCTGAGGGCCTCCACGGCGTCCGAGTCGCACAGCCCGTCACCGGCGATCCCGAGCAGGCCGGCGGCCACGGCGGGCCTGCCGAGCCGGATCGCGTCGTCGGCGCCGCGCCTGGCCAGCGAGACGGCCCGCCCGGTCTCGCCGAGGCCCCGGCACAACCGGGCGGCCATGCTGGCGATCTGGGCGCGGGAGTCCATCATGGCCCTGGTGCTCCACCCCGCGTACGGGTCGTCGGGGATCTCCAGATCGGCCAGGGCGTGCTCGGCCACCTCGATGGCCTCGATGGCGCGGCCCTGGTTGAACAGGAGCGCGCACAGAGCCCCTCGCGCATCGGTGAGCATCGGCAGGTTCCCCGTGTGCTGGGCGCAGGCGATGGCGCGTTGGAAGCAGCGTTCGGCCCCGAGCTGGTCATCCGCCACCTGGTGGATGCGGCCGCGCTGGCGCAGCAGCATCCGTCCCAGCTCGTTGAGGGCCCCGGCACGGGTCAGGTACCCGATGGCGGCGTCCACCACGGCGGTCGCCTCGTCGCGGCGGCCCTGTTCCCACAGGGCCCCGGCGCGCAGCTCGCAGATCCTGGCCCGGAGCTCGGGGAACTCCTCCGGCAGCAGCAGCCCCTCGACGCGCTCGCACATCGCCAGCCCGGGGCCGGGGCCACTGCAGCAGTCCAGCACGAGATGGGCCCAGCGGTAGCGGACCAGCGGTTCGGAACCGGGCGCGACGCCGAGCGATTCGAGTTCGCCGAGCCTGGTCCGGACGGCCGCCGGATCGTCGGGGCCGACCGGGTTGTCGCCCATGATCTGGAGGATCGGTCGGATGTCGCCGCTGGACCGCACCTGCTCGGCCAGCGCTGCGGCCCGCTCCTCGTCATGGGCGATGTCCAGCGCCAGCCGGTGCTGGATCGCCGCCACGGACACCGCATCGCCGGCCTGCTCGAGCAGCCGGATGCCGGTTTCGGCCGCTTCGAGCCTCTGCGACTCGCGGGCCCGTCCGGTGAGAAGGTTCATGGCCGCCACGAAATCCGCGACGAGTCCGAGGCGCTCGGTGTCGCCGCTCGTCTCGGCCCGGGCGATCGCCTCGGCGCGCAGCGCGCGCCAGCGCGCCTCCAGTGCGGCGGCGGCGTCGCAGCCTCCCCAGCGGATGACGCGTTCGAACAGTCCCCGGAGGTCCTCCAGCGGGGCGGTAGCGATCTCCTCCAGGCCCACTGCGAGCGGGTGCGACGACAGGCCGTTGAGCGGCTCGCCGCGATGCGGGTCCGCCACGCCGGTGGTCAGGGGCATGGGCGGCAGGGGACCGGCGTCCAGGTAGGCCCTGCGCAGGAAGCGGCTCTCCGAGCCGTTCCCGTTGCGGGCGTCGAAGGCCGCCGCCGCCCCAAGGGCCCGCCCGGTCAGCTCGTCGTAGAGGCCCTGGTCGATGACGAGCTCCTCGCCGGTGCGGGTGAGCAGGCGCTGCCCGCGCATGCCCCCGGCCAGGCAGGCACCGACCAGGCGCGCGGCGGCGGCCTGGAGATGCATGCGGGTCAGCGGCTTGTCGAACTCGCGCACCTGCTCCCAGCGGTGGGCCAGCAGTTCCAGGCCCCGGGCCAGGGCGCCGGTGCGGGCGCACAGCAGGACGTGCCCGGGCACGCCACCGGTCAGCCCGATGTTGTCGCGGCACTCGCGCCAGCCGCGCATGTGGTACGCGGCGGCCTCGTCCATCCGCCCGAGCTCGGCGGCGCACTGGGCCGCCAGACCCAGCGAGGACCCGGGCTCCTCGGCGCACGCGGACTCGCCCCGCAGGACGGGGGCGAGCAGCTCGAGGGCGCGCTCGTGCTGGCCCCGGTTGTGCCAGTACCGGGCCTGGGATCTGGACGAGCAGGCCCGGCAGTCGCTCATGTCGCAGGGGGGCAGGACCGTCCAGGCGGCGAACTCGGCGCCAGCGGCATCATCGCCGCGGGTGGCGGAGACGAACTCGTAGACGCATTTGGCGACCGGCTCGGGACCGACGCCGGCCGCCGCGTAGCGCCGCTTCATGTCCGCCAGCAGCGCCTCGATCTGGGCCAGCGGGATCTGCGGGTACGAGGCGGCGTTGTCGACGATCCACTTGTTGCGCCACAGGATGCCGTGGCGGTACCGGTCGGTGAGGGCGGGCGAGCCCGCGTCGTAGCGCTGGACGAGCCAGGCGAACGGGACGAAGGCCCCGGAGAAGCGCCCGCCGAAGACCAGCGCCGAGACGAGCGCCAGGCGCACGGCGATGCCGAGCCCCTCGTCGCCCAGCTCGTCGGCCAGCTCGACGGCCCGCTCCAGCGGCGCGATCTGCTCGGGATACGGGCGATCGATCGCCGTGTCGTGCAGCTGGATGATCCGGTCCCTGGTTCCTCCGTCAGCCATCATCGGCCTCCAGAACGTGGGTGAGCAGTGCCAGGAAGGAGTGGTCGACGGCCGCCAGGTCGGCTGCGCGCAGCCGGTGACCGGCGGCCAGCAGGGCGCGGGCGTACAGCGACTCGACGGCGGGGGCGACGAGCCCGTCCTCGCCCAGGGCCAGCACCCTGCGCACCAGCGCATTGTCGTCGTTGAGCAGCAGCCGGGGCCTGACCGGAGTCGGGCGCATGGTCGCCAGCAGGGCGGCCCAGGTGTCGTCGGCGCCGGCCGCGACCTCGTCGGAGGCGGCCGCGGCGCGGGCTCCCTCGTCGTCCAGGTAGAGGGCCGACATCGAGGCGGGCGCGAAGGCGCGCAGCTCCACGTCGACGTCGAGCCTTCTCAGCGCATGGCGTGCGCGCTCCAGACCGGGCCGGGCGGCGCGCAGCCGCTCCTCGCCGACGGTGCGGATGTGCGCGTCCAGGTCCTGCGGCGACAGGGCCCTGGCCCGCAGGCCGGGTATGGCCCGCGGGGCGCGCAGGGCCAGTTCGGCGTCGTAGACGTAGCCGCCGTTGAGGATGTCGATGCCCTGGGCCGCGCCGACGGCGGCGACCTGGCGGTAGTCCTCGATGGTGCGCGCGACATGGACGGCATCGGTGCGCCCGGCCAGCTCCGGCAGGGTCGTCTCGCCGGTGTTCGTCTCGAAGCGCAGCACCGGGAGCAGGGTCTCGAACAGCTCGTCGTCGCTCAGCGCCATCGCCTTGGCGGCGACGGCGTGCACGGCCAGGAACCGGCCGATGCGCCCCGGGTCGGTGGCCGCCAGGCGCATGATCCAGTGGCGGATCTGCTCCCCCAGGCCCGTGCGCACCTGCTCGAGCACGTCGTCCTCGTAGAGCCCCTCCCGACTCGCCGTCGGCGTCAGGCGGGTGGAGTCGACGACGGCGCGGGCGAAGAAGGCCCAGCCGGGCAGCAGCCCGGGCACGTCCTCGGAGACGAGCATGCCGTGCAGGTGGACGCGGTGGCCGCCGCGCGAGCCGGCCTGGGCCTGCTGGCCGAGGATGACGACGACCCCGTCCAGGCCGGCAGCGGGTACCGCCACGGGCAGGACGGCGAAGGGCTCGACGCCCATCTGCTGGCGGGCGAGCCTCTCGCACTCGCGCCGGCGGGCGCGCCCGGCAAGGCGCCACGGCGGCGTGGTCGGGGCGATCGGGGCCGGCGCCCCGGAGGCGCGGGCGCTGACGATGCGGTACGGCAGGTAGGCGCCGAAGGTGCGAGCCAGCTCGGTGATGCGCCCGGCGGTGAGCCACTGGGCGGTGCCGGTGGACGGGCGCAGCGCGATGCAGGTACCCGGACCCTCCGCGAGCCAGGCGGCGCGCTCGTCCCCGATGCCGGCCGGATCGGCCATCTCGTGCGTGCCGTCCCCGTGGCCGATCCACCGCACGACCGGCCCGTCGTCCTTGCGGGTGAGCACCTCGATCTGATCGGTGACGATGAAGCAGCTGAGCAGGCCGATGCCGAAGCGGCCCAGCAGCGTCTCGTCGTGGCCGCGTTTGGACGAGCCGCCGATGGTGGTCAGGAAGGTGCGCACGTCGCCGTCGTCCAGGCCGATGCCCGAGTCGAGGCAGTGCATGCGCCCGTCGGTCGAGACATCCGAACCGACGAGCATGATGCCGGGGCGGTGGTCGTCCGGGCGGGGGCCGGCCGCGGTCAGCGCATCGACGCCGTTCTGCAGGAGCTCGCGCACGAAGATGCGCGGGCTCGAGTACAGGTTGTGGCTGAGCAGGTCGACGAGGCCGTGCAGGTCGACCTGGAAGGCGTCATTGCTGGGCACATGACCAAGCCTAGGGCCCTGCTCCGAGCGGCCCGGGCCGAGGCCGTACCGTCCGGGCCGCAGAAGAGCGGGGCCGCGGGCCCGGACCGGGCCGGGCGCCTCAAGCGCCCGTGCCCCGCAGGCCGCGGCCGTTCCGGGAGAACCCCGACCCGAACCCCGTCAGAGGGCTGTGAGGCCGGGGCAAAACGCGGCGCGGTTCCCGCGTGGTTAATCAGACCTATAGCCTGGTGGCGTGAGTTGGAACGAGATTGCTCACGCCCCTGGCTTCGACGATCAGGCGGCGGGCGCGGAGAACACCGAGCGCGACGACCTCCTGAGGCGCCTGGAGCCGCTGGGCGTGTCGGGCAGCTACGTCAGCGCGGCCGGCACCGCCGTCAAGGTCCCCACCAGCACGCTCGAGCTCGTCGACGGCCACTTCCGCAGCGAGCTGCCCTTCGGCATCGGCGCCCCGCTCATCTGCACGCCGGGCCGCTACCATCCCGAGCTCTTCGGCGAGCTCATCCTCGAGAACGGCTACCACTACCAGGCCCATGGCGTCGTCGACGTGCCCGGATACCACATCCTCTACACCGACACCGGCCAGCGCCGCCTCGTCATCGCCGCCCCCGAGAACCTGCGCACCCCCGACCGCAGCTGGGGCTGGCAGGTGCAGCTGTACGCCGCCCGGTCGCAGGACTCCTGGGGCATCGGCGACTTCCGCGATCTGGGCCGTGTCTGCCGTATCGCCTGCTCCCAGCACGCCGGCTGCGTCCAGGTCTCGCCGGTGCACGCCATCGCCCCGGTCAGCCACCCGCAGGACTCCCCCTACTCGCCGGCCAGCCGCCAGTTCCTGAATCTCCTGCACGTGGCGCCCGGTCAGGCGCCCGGGGCCGAGCGCGTCGACCTGTCCGACCTGTCCGCGGCCGGGCGCGCGCTCAACAGGGAGCGTCTCATCGACCGCTCCGCCGTGTGGGCCCTCAAGAAGGAGGCGCTGCAGCGCGTCTGGGAGGCCATGCGCGGCGAGGAGGACATCGAGTACGTCGACTACTGCCAGCGCCGCGGCAGGGCCCTGCACGAGTTCGCGATCTGGTGCGCCATCGCCGACGAGCTGGACAGCTCCAACTGGCGGGAGTGGCCCGACGAACTGCACCGCCCGGGCTCGGCCGCCGTGCGCCGCTGGGCGTCCGAGCACGCCGACGAGGTCTCCTTCTACACGTGGTGCCAGTGGGTCGCCGACGTCCAGTACGCCGAGGCCTGCAACTGCGGCGTCGACGTCATCGCCGATCTGGCGGTCGGCTTCGACCAGGGCAGCGAGGACGCCTGGGCCTTCCAGGACTCGCTGTGCTTCGACTTCGAGATCGGCTGTCCGCCCGACACCCACAACATCGAGGGTCAGCGCTGGGGGCTGCCGCCGTTCAACCCCCAGAAGCTCATCCGCAACGACTTCGGCCCGTTCATCGAGATGGTCCACGAGGGCCTGCGCCATGCCAAGGCGCTGCGCATCGATCACGTCATGCAGTTGTGGCGCCTGTACTGGGTGCCGAAGGACGGCACCGCGGCCGAGGGCGTCTACGTCAACTATCCGGTGCACGCGCTGCTGGCCATCCTCCGCCTGGAGGCCATGCGCGCCGGCGCCTGGATCGTCGGCGAGGACATGGGCACCGTCCCGCCCGGCGTGCGCGAGTCCATGGCCGACATCGGCATGCTCGCCAACCGCTCGGCCATGCGCGCCGACACCGATGACTTCCCCGAACTGGGCATCGGCACCTCGTCCACCCACGACCAGGTCACCGTGGCCGGGCTCATCACCGGTTCGGACGTCGAGGACCTGCGGCGCATCGGCAAGAACGCGGACTGGGACCAGATCGAGCGCACCCGCCGCTCGCTCGCCGAGGAGGCCGGCATCGATCCCGGCAAGCCCGGCGGGCGGATCTCCGACCGCGAGATCCACGACGCCATCCTGGCCCGCTACCGCCGACTCGGCAACGCGCCGAGCAGGGTCGTGCTGGCCGTGCTGAACGACGCCGCCATGGTGCGCGAGCGCCCCAACATGCCCGGCACGGTCGGCGTCTACCCGAACTGGCGCCTGGCCCTGCCCGAACCGGTGGGCCGCGTCATGCGGAGCCCGATGGCGCACGACCTCGTGCAGCTGCTCAGCGAGAACCGCTGAGGCGCCACGGCCCCGTCCCGCGGCTGGCTGTCACGACCGATGTCCGCCGGTCACGGGCTCGTGGTGGCTCCGGGGGAAACACCCGATGTTGTGCCGACGACAGACGGGTGTCCCGGGCAGGAACTGCCCGGGACACCCGCTCATCCGGTCGGTTGGACGATCACCGGAGAATTCATGGCGTGCGGACGGTGACCTCACCGGGGTGGGCAACGATCACCCGCGCCTTGTCCGTGACGGCCAGGAGCTCGGGCGCCAGCTGATGATCGACGGACAGCGCGAAGCCGACCCTTCCGCCCTGCTGCCTCACCAGGTCGATCAGCCGTTCGAGCACTTCCTCACGTCCCCCGATCAGGTCGACCCGCTCAGGGGCCGCCGTCGTGAACAAGTCGACCTCAAGGTCCTCGTCGAAGTGGATGAGAAGACTCGCCACGAGCCGGTCGACGTCGTGACTGCCCAGAATCACCCAGGAATCCGGCGATATCGCCGAGGCCACCTTGGCGACGATCTCCTCATGGCCCCAGCCGAGTCGCCATTGCAGTCCCAGCTGACCGCTTGCCGGCCCGGGATGCACCACGATCCCCTCAGGATCGTCGTCGAGAGCGGCAAACATGCTCGTCACGAAATCGTCCAGATCGGTGCCGATCGTCCATGCCCCTTGGACCCGGGCGAAGTAATCATCGACGGCATCGCGTTCCATGACCATGACGAATTCGACCCGCTCGTTGAACTCGGCGAACAGTTCCGCGGCCGTCCGCCTGGGATCGGTGATCGAGGTCGGGGCATTGGCGAGGGGTTCCCCGTCGGAGAAACGCGCCTTCTGGACTCGGCCATGGTCGTGGATGATTACCAACCGGGGAGCAGCCTTCCCGGAATGCAGGATGAGGTCCTGGGCGGCGCGCCATTGATCGACGTCGATGTCAAGCATCTGCGCATTCGCGTGCAACATTGATGGTTCCTTTCAGTCCAGGGCGATGCGGAAGGCGTGGACGGTGTAGGGCAGGAGTTCGCACATGAGGGGTCCCGTGTTGGACAGCTGTTCGCCCGACCACGCATCCTGGCATGCCACGATGGGGGTCTCGGCCGTGACCGTAGCGGTCTGCGGCTCGTCCGTGGGGTTCGCGATGAAGACGACGACATCCTTCGGGTTCGCCGAATTCAGATGGATCGTCGAGCGCAGCAGCTGGTTGTCGACCGTCACCGGGGTTTCCCCGAGACCGGCCAAGACCTGGCCCAGTACAGCTGCCATGTCGCCGGGCGACGCGACGACGTGAACGCTCCCCTCGCCGAGCCTCGCCGATCCCGCCGAATTGCCGCCCAGGGCGTCGGAAAGGATCGTGCACGGCTCCATGTCGGCGCCGAGAGTCGGGATCGTGGGGCCGAGGACCAGCGTCCCGCCCTGGCGAACGTAATCGACAAGGGTCTGCTGGGTCTGCGCGGAGAGGAACTCGAAGGTGGTGAGGACAACGATCCTGCGCTGCGCGAGCAGCTCGAGATCTGCCTCCGTGTCGCTGATGACGAAGCCGGCACGTGACTGCTCCAAGTTCTCATACCAGGCCCCGAACCAGTCGCGCTTCGACAGCTGGACGGGCTGCTGGAATCCGATGTCGCTCTCATCGACGGTGAGAATGTTCGGGTACTCGCTGAACGTGCTGGGGGTCTCTAGGAAATCGCCCGGGAACGACACGAGTACGCTGGCAGCCTCCAGCCTGTCATAGTCACGATTCGCCAGCAGGGCGACCGGGGCGAGAAGATCCATGTGCTGCCAGTCAAGGCAGTCGAGCATTCTGTTGGCCTGCCCGAAGACGTGGGCCTTGTCCCCCCGCACGGTGCCATCACGACGGATCGGGGAATCGAGCCACCTGTCGCGTTCGACGAGCATATACCTGCTGAACCCCTTTATGCCATGCATCAGTGCAGCCTTGGTGACGAATTCCTCATCACGCAGGTCCCCGGGGTTCAGGTACCAGGCCCAGACACCTGCGATGAACTCCGGGATGTATGGGTACCGGCTCGACCCGGACACATAGCTCGTGACCGTTTTCACGTGCTGGAAGAGTTCCTTGCGGGAATAGACATCGAAGCCGACGAAATCGACAACCCGCTCCAAGGCGATGAGATTGAACGGCGTCGTGAAGTTGGACGAGGCACCGCCCGGCCCAAGCGGATGCGGGTAGTTGTGGAAGAGCGGAATCGAGGCCAGGCCACGCTCACGGAGCATATCGGCGAGCCGAGCAATCGAGTCGACCAGATAGTTCTCCCGGTACTGCGCCCAGTCCAAGTAGACCGGCAGGTCGCCGGGCTGCCGTGCGCAGAACTTGCGCGGCGGATCCACGTCTTCCAAGGCGTCGTACCGGGTACGGTGGGCCTTGGAGATCTCGGCCAGGGAACCGTACTTCTCGACGAGGAACGCGCGATACTTCTCGATCGAGGCCTCGGAGTAGTCTGACGAATAGTAGTTGAGTCCGAAGAAATAGGCCATCTCGTTGTCGACCTGGCAGGCGACGAGCCCGCCCTTCGGGTAGGCGTGCCGGGCGAGGATGGGGCAGATCGCGTCATACCACAACGCGGTCTCCTCGAAGAACTTGTCAGCGGCGTAGCTCAGAGCCGGGATCGGGCGGGGCGCCTGGGTGAGGACCACTCGCGTACCGCGTGCATTGCGGGCGTGCAGCGACTCATCGGCGAGGATACGCTGCGGGTACCCGAATCCGGTGAGTTCGGAATTGATCTGCGGTCCCGGCCGCACGACGATACGAAGGCCCTTCTCCTCACAAAGGCTCAGGAAGGCATCAATGTCGTTCGCGGGGTTGATCTCACCGAAATCAAACCTGCCGCGCTCCAGCTCATGGACCTCCCACGGGATGTAGATGGAGATCATGCGATAACCCATGGCCACGACGGTGTCGAGGATCACTGACCATTTCTCCCGATCAAGCCGCCAGTAGTGGACGGCACCGCCATAGAGCGCCCCGGGCTCACCCTCGATCAGGAATCTCTGATTCGCCACCTCGAGCTGAGACGTCTTTTCCAATGGAACGGTTCCCATGTTATTTCCTTTCACTTCTCTTACTTCTTGCTGCCCAGCGCCACGGCAAGGATGATGATGATCCCCCGGACGACCTGCTGCTGCGGGGAACTGAGACCTGCCAGAATCAGCCCATTGTTGATGAGTCCCATGAAGAGTGCGCCGAACACGGTCCCGAGGACGGAGCCACGGCCACCTGCCAGGGCCGTGCCGCCAAGGATGACGGCCGCGATGGCATTCATCTCGTCGCCTTGGCCCCACTGGTACCGTCCGGATTGCAGCCGCCCTGCGTACAGCATTCCGCCGAGCGCAGCGACGACCGCGGAGATCAGCATGACTAGGAATTTCGTTCGGACAACGCTGATCCCGGTGTAAATCGAAGCGGTCGGATTGGCGCCGACCGAGACGACATGACGTCCGAAGCGGGTCTTCTTGAGAACAAATGCACCGCAGCCCGCTGCGATGAGGAACCAGACCACCAGGCCCGGCAACGGTCCGATGTCACCGGAGCCAAAGGCCATGTTGTAGCCCTGCTTCAGGATGGGCTGGGGCGCAGAATCAGTGACCCATTGGGCCAGACCGAACGCAATCCCCATCATTGCCAGGGTCACCAAGAATGACGGAATCTTCACGAAGGCCACCAGACTTCCGTTGATGAGACCGATGAGCACCCCGACCATGAGCCCCACGACGATTCCGGCAAGAATGCCCCAGTGGGAAATCGCCATGGCCGTGACCACGGAAACGAGTCCGGCCACCGAACCGACCGACAAATCGATTTCGGCATCGGCGATGACGAAAGTCATCCCCACCGCGATCACGCCCACGATGGCGCTCTGCCGGAGGATGTTCATGAGGTTTCCGCTGGTGAGAAAGCCACGATCGTTAAGCACGACTGCGAACAAGATGAAGGTGACGGCGAACGCCAAGTATATGATGTACTGCCCAAGGTTCACCCGGCTCAACAGGCCCTTGGCCCGGGAATGTGTCCCCCCGATTGATAATTCGGTCATTGCTCAACTCCTTGTACCCACATCTCCAACGTGGTTTCGTCCCGCACCGCATCCGCCGGAAGACTGCGGATGATGGAGCCACCTCTCATGATGAGATACCGATCACTCATGGCGATGAGTTCTTGATACTCACTCGAAACAACAAGGACGGCACCGCCGTTTCGAGCAAACTCCCTCACCTGTCTGACAATTTCTGATTTCGTTCCGATGTCCACCCCTGCGGTCGGCTCGTCCATGAGCAGCAGACGGGGGCCGACCCCCAGCCACTTGCCGATCACCACTTTCTGCTGGTTGCCGCCCGACAGCACCTCGACGGGCAGGTTCGGGCCGGCGCCCCTGATGCCGTAAGAACCAATCAGCTGAACTGCGCGATCCCGTTCGGCGGCCGCGGAGAGCAGACCGCCGCGCAGCACCGCCGAGAGATCCGGAAGAACGAGGTTCTCCTGGACGGAGTGCTTGAGTATGAGCCCTTGACGGCGCCGGTCCTCCGGAATCAGCACGACGCCTGCCGCGATGGCATCCCTCGAACTCTTCGGCGACATGGGTTGACCATCGAGGACGATACTGCCCATGGTTATCCGATTGATTCCGAACAAGGCCTCAAGGAGCTCGGTCCGGCCGGATCCCATGAGCCCTGCCACCCCTATGACCTCACCTGCGTGTACCTCGAAGGAGACATCGTGCAGCTTGCGCTGCGCACTCACGCCGGTGACTTGCAGCAGCACGCCCCCGCATTGCCCCGTGGAACCAGCAGCAGTGAGGGCCACGGCCTTCCCCGCTATCCCCCGAACGATCTCTTCCTGGGTGATCTCGGAGATCGGCTTGGTGAGCAGATTCGATCCATTCCGGAGAATCGTTATCCTATCCGCTATCTCGTAGATCTCCTCCATGCGGTGGGATATGTAGATGATGCCGATCCCCTGCTCTCGCAGGTTCCGCAGCAGCTCAAAAAGCCGATCCGCCTCCTTCCTAGCCAATGACGCGGTGGGCTCGTCCATGATGAGCACTCGGGCTTTCCCCCGTAAGGTCTTGGCAATTTCGGTGAGCTGCCAATAGGCCGTGCCCAGGGACGCCAGCTCGGCACGCGGATCCAGGTCGACCTGCATCCGCTCCAATATCTCCCGCGCGCCGGCAACCATCTCAGCATCCCGAATGAGCATTGCCGAGCGTGGCTCATCATTGAGGTAGATGTTCTGCGCAACCGTCAGCGTGGGGACCAGGGAGAACTCTTGGAAGACCATCCCGATGCCCTGACGCCGCGCATCGGCGTACGTGTTCAGCTGGGCCGGCCTCCCCTGGATCTCAATCGTTCCAGCATCTTTCTGGTAGACGCCTTGGAGGATCTTCACGAGAGTTGATTTGCCGGCCCCATTTCCTCCCGCCAGCGCGTGTATCTCCCCTGCTCTCACTTCAAAGCCGACATCGTTGAGGATCTGCACGTCGTTGAAACTCTTGCGGATTCCTGACATCCTGATCAAGGCCGACTCAGTGCAACCGGTCACAGTCATGCCTCCAGCGCCTGCCGCACTTCTTCGGGCGGATCGGTGTGATAGACGCTCCGCCAGGCATCAGCAACATTGTCCCTGGTCACCGCCAGCGGGCTCAGCGCAATGAAGGCCGGAATCGTCTGGCCAAGCAGGGCCTTGGCCGCTGCATTTGCCTCGGTGATCCCGGCATCATATGGACGCTGTGCGCCGAGTCCGCAGACATACTGGCCCTGGGCCATTGCGATAGCAACATTCTTGCCAAGATCTTCGGAGGCCACTCCAAGATCTGTCCGGCTCGCCGAACGCGCCGCCGCGATGACTCCCTCAGCGGGGACGTCCCACACGGCCCAGATGCCGTTCAGATCGGCGTTCTGGCTGAGGAGGGCATCGGCTTGTTTCTGCGCAGAGCCGGCGAGATCTGAACCACTGATGCCTCGCTCCGCAATGATCTGGATGTCCGGGTAATTGCTCGTGAGCGTCTCTTTGAACCCCTGGTAACGCTGGTTCGTCACGAAGTAATCGGCTTCGTAATAGATGGCAGCGATCTTCCCCTGCCCGCCGAGGGTCTTCGCCATGAGATGCGCTGAGATCGCCCCGTTCCCGTAGTTGTCGGATGAGACGACACAGGCATAGTCCGAACCAGCGGTGAAGCCGTCTGGACAGTTGTCCATGAACACGACCTTGACGCCTTGGTCCACGGCCATTCGATATGCCGAGGCGGTCGCGACAGGATCGGTGGGAATGGAGACGAGGATGTTTGGTTTCTGAGCCAGGATCGTCTCGACGTCGGACACCTGCTTGCTGGGGTCCATGTTCGCATCCGTGGTCGACGTGATCTTGATGCCGAGCTCGTTGAATCGCGACGTGAGGCCGGCGATCTGCGCCGCCGACCAGTCGTCACCGCTCGTGTGCATCGCAATCGCGGCGGTCGCCCCCATCGCTTTCACGGTGTCGATGTCGGCGTCGGTGAGGTCAACCTCCGAGGCGGCGGCGGCACTCTCGCCATGCGGCCCGGTGGCACTCACGGCCGATTCCAGCTGACGGATCGCCTCATCGGCCTTCGCGTTGATCTCCGCATTCGTTGCCGTTACCGTGCTCTCACCAGAAGACGTACATCCCTGCAGGAACAACGCGCTGATCGGAATACCAGCCGCAGCAAGCAAGACAGTTCGTCGTTGCATCGTCAATCTCCTTCGATCCACGTTGACTCACGGTTGACGTGTGCGCCGCAATCCCTTGATTGTGAACGTTTCGTCATCACATAGTGTGAACGTTCTGCATAGCCGTGTCAAGAGCTGCTCCCGCACGGATCAGCGCCGCTGATGCGTGGCTCGGATCCGCCCGGGACGAGGCATCACATCCTCTTCCCATGGTGGGCAGCGGGATCGAGCACAAGGGCGCGCGGTATGTGACGTGAGCGCCATGAGTCCGCTCACCCGGCGCCCAGCGCACTGGTGTGACGTCTGATGGCTGACGAGCCGATGGGGCCACGCCCGTCCCGTCAGCCTGACTCGCTCAAAGGACGTCCCGTTGCACCGCACCACGGGACGTGACCGGGCGTCGCGGCACGCCGGCGGACCGGGCCGCGACCCCCCGGGTCACCGATCGGGAACTCACCCGGTGGTGCTGGACCGTGCGACAGCGGCGCGGGACCGTGCGACAGAACTCCTCACCGTCAGCACCGGC
Source organism: uncultured Propionibacterium sp. (assembly GCF_963539965.1). Taxonomy (NCBI): domain Bacteria; kingdom Bacillati; phylum Actinomycetota; class Actinomycetes; order Propionibacteriales; family Propionibacteriaceae; genus Propionibacterium; species uncultured Propionibacterium sp. The sequence goes on along the minus strand of NZ_CAUTOU010000031.1, from coordinate 5,428 downwards.
GGTATGACGACCGTGCCGGCAGGTTCGCCCTGGATGAGACGCAGGAGCATGTGCACAGCTTCCTGCCCCAAGCGGTTGAAGTCCTGCCGGACGCTGTCGAGCGGGGGGTAGAACTGGGCAGCGAACTCGCTGTCGTCGAAGGAGACCACGCTGATGTCGTCCGGCACACGCACCCCGGCTTCGTAGAAGGCCCTCAGCATCCCCAGGCACATGAGATCACTCGCAACGAAGATCGAGGAGGGCAAGCCCTCGTCAAGCATGCGCCTACCCGCGGCATAGCCGCTCTCTCCGGTCCAGTCGCCCTGGATGTGGGGCGGTGGCTCGATGCCCGCTGCGCGCAGCTCGGACTGCCACCCACGCAACCGCACCCGGCCATCCAGCCAGCTGAGTTCCCCCGCAAGGTGAGCCACTTCACGATGTCCCTTGTCGAGCAGGTGACGTGTCGCGAGCCGCGCACCGTATTCCTGGTCCTCCGAGACGACGGCGACCCCTGGGACGCTTGACTCCCCGGCAGCGACCATCACGACTGGCACTGAGAACTTCGTCTCGCGGACTGCCTCTGCCAGAGGCAGTTTGGGGGCGATGACCACGATGCCCGCAACGCCCTGATCGATGAAGTGCTGGTACGCGCGAACCGTGCCACGCGAGTCGGCCTCGGCAAGCACGAGGACATTCGCGGCGTAGCCCTCGTCCCTGGCCGCGTTCTCGACTGCCGCGAGAACGCCGGCCGGCCCGTAGCGCGTCGAGCCATCGGTGAGAATCCCGATGAGGCTCGACCTCTGCATGACCAGCGCCCGGGCTGCGGGGTTCGGGACGAAACCCGTGGACTGGATGATCTTCCACACGTGATCGCGAGTACGGTCGCTCACCCGTGAATCATCATTGATCACGCGTGAGACGGTCTGGTACGACACATCTGCCAGGCGGGCAACGTCCTTGATGCTCATACGGTCCGAACGGTGGCCCCGCGCGCCTGTTGTACTGGTTTTCTTGGGGTTGCTCACCTCGGAATTGTCCCACTTCAGTCGTGAGAACTGGTCGGCTTGGCCCAGATCTCCTGGCCGCTGCGCGGCACCCCGGGCCCACGCATGGCGCCTCAGCCGATCACCCATGCGCACCGGACGCATGAACCGCGCCGGTACGGTACGCGCCCTTGGCGGCACCGGTATCCCGGTGCCTGTCGGCTACTCCGGTCCGGGTTCTCGTCCGCACCAGGATGAAAGTCCGGTTGCACCCCTGGCACGGACGGGGCCGGTCACCACCGGGGTGACCGGCCCCTCACTCAGCACCGGACGTTCGTCACAGGGCGGCGTTGATGGCGTTGATCGACTCCTTCGCGTCGCCGAAGCACATCACCGTGTTCTCGTTGTAGAACAACGGGTTCTGGACGCCGGCGTAACCGGCGTTCATGCCGCGCTTGAAGACGACGACCCTGCCGGCCTCCCACACGTGCAGGACCGGCATGCCCGAGATCGGGGTGCCCTGCTCCATGGCGGCGGGGTTGACGGTGTCGTTGGCGCCGATGACCAGGACGACGTCGGTCGTCTTGAAGTCGTCGTTGATCTCGTCCATCCCCAGAACGATGTCGTACGGCACATGGGCCTCGGCCAGCAGCACGTTCATGTGGCCGGGCAGGCGGCCCGCCACCGGGTGGATGCCGAAGCGCACCTCGACGTCGTGGCCCTCCAGCTTGCGGACGAGCTCGGCCACCGGGGCCTGCGCCTGCGAGACGGCCATGCCGTACCCGGGGGTGATGATGACCGAGGTGGAGCCCTTGAGCAGGTCGGCCACGGCCGTCGTGTCGAGCTCGCTGATCTCGCCCTCGGGGCCCTCGCCCGGCCCGCCGCCGGCCTGGCCGAAACCGCCCAGGATGACGGAGACGAAATTGCGGTTCATGGCCTTGCACATGATGTACGACAGGATCGCGCCGGATGCGCCGACCAGGGCGCCGGTGACGATCAGGACGGGCAGCTGCAGACTGAAGCCGCTGAAGGCGGCCGCCCAGCCGGAGTAGCTGTTCAGCATCGAAATGACCACGGGCATGTCGGCGCCGCCGATCGCGGCGACCAGGTGGACGCCGAGCAGCAGCGACAGGATCGTCAGCATGATCAGCGGGAACCAGCCGCCGCCGTTGGCGAACCAGACGCCGAAGGCGATGATCGCCACCAGGGCGCCCAGGTTGAGCCAGTTGCGGCCGGGCAGAGTCAGCGGGGCGGACTTGATCCTCCCGGCCAGCTTGCCCCAGGCGACGACCGAGCCGGTGAAGGTGACGGCGCCGATGAAGACGCCGATCCACATCTCGTACATCTGGAAGGCCGGGGCGTCCGGCGTCTCGATGAACGCGTTGATGCCGACCAGGACGGCCGCCAGGCCGACGAAACTGTGCAGCTGGGCGACCAGCTCGGGCATGCCGGTCATCTCGACCCGGGCGGCCTTCCACAGGCCGATCGCGGCGCCGATGATCATGGCGAAGATCATGAGGATCCAGGCGATGCCCCGGGTGTCGCCGACGGCCAGCGAGACGATCGAGGCGATCAGCGCGAGGGCCATGCCCAGGATGCCGAAGACGTTGCCGCGCTTGGCGGTCTCGTGCCTGCTCAGCCCGACGAGGGCGAGGATGAACAGCAGGCCGGAGATGATGTAGGTGGCCTGCGTGAAATTGGCGACGCTCGCCTGCAGGAGAGTCATCGGCGATCACCCCTCCTGAACATGTTGAGCATCCGGCGCGTGACCGAGAAGCCGCCGAAGATGTTGATCGACGCGATGAGCACGCCGAGGGCCGCGATGATCGTGATCGCCGTGTTGTCCTTGGGCAGCTGCAGCAGCGCACCGACGATGATGATGCCGCTGATGGCGTTGGTGACGCTCATCAGTGGCGTGTGCAGGGCGTGCGAGACGTTCCACACCACGTAGTAGCCCACCACGCAGGCCAGGGCGAAGGTGCCGAACAGGCTCACGAAGCTCCCGGGCGCGAAGGTCAGCAGCGCGATGAGCGCCACCGACAGCAGGCCGACCACCGCCAGCAGGAACCACCAGGGCCGTTCCCTCCTGGGCTTCTCGGGCTCCCTCTCGACCGTCCTGGCCGCTCCCGGGGCGGGGGTCGGGGCCGCGGAGACCTGGATCGGCGGGGGCGGGAAGGTGATCTCGCCGTCGCGGGCCACGGTCATGGTGCGCAGCACCTCGTCGTCGAAGTCGACGACGAACCGGCCGTCCTTGCCCGGGGTGGCCAGCTTGGCCAGGTTCACCATGTTGGTGGCGTACATCTGGCTGGACTGGGTGGGCAGGCGGCTGGCCATGTCGGTGTAGCCGATGATGTGGATGCCGTTGTCGGTGGTGTACTCCTCGCCCGGGTGGGTGAGCACGCAGTTGCCGCCGCCCAGGGCGGCCATGTCGACGATGACCGAGCCCGACCTCATCGAGGCGACCATCTCGGGCGTGATGAGCTTCGGGCTCGGTCTGCCGGGGATGGCGGCCGTCAGGATGACGATGTCGACCTTCCTGCACTGCTCCGCGTAGAGCTCGGAGGCGCGCCTGTTGAAGTCCTCGGAGGTCTCCTTGGCGTAGCCGTCGGAGCTGACGCCCTGGTCGCCGGCGGCGGGCCGGACGTGGACGAAGGTGCCGCCCATCGATTCGACCTGCTCGGCCGTCTCGGGGCGGACGTCGGTGGCGAAGACCTCGGCGCCCATGGACTTGGCCGCGCCGACCGCCGCCAGGCCGGCGACACCGGTGCCGATGATGAAGACCTTGGCCGGGGGCATCTTGCCGGCGGCGGTGACCTGGCCGGCGAAGGTCTTGCCGTACGCGTAGGCCGATTCGACGACGGCCCGGTAGCCGGCGATGCTCGCGGTGGAGCTCAGGGCATCCATGGCCTGGGCCCGCGAGATGCGGGGCACCATGTCCATGCTCAGGCCGGTGACGCCGGCCTTCTGGAGGGCCTCGACCAGGCCCGGGTTGGCTCTGGGGTGGAGGAAGGTGATGAGCGTCGCGCCCGGATGCATCGCGCCCAGCTCCTCGACACTCGGCTCGTTGACGGCCATGACGATGTCGCTGTCCCACACCGTCGTGGTGCCGGCCAGTTCGGCGCCGGCCGCGACGTACTCGCCATCCAGGTAGGAGGCGCGCTCGCCAGCGCCCTGCTCGACTACGACGCTGTAACCCAGCTTGATGAGCTGTGGAACCGTCTTGGGTGTTGCCGCGACCCGGTGCTCGCCGGGCAGCGACTCCCTTGGTATGCCAATTCTCATAGCCCCGACCATAGCGGGTGCGCATCACTATCTGCGGAACAGGGGACCCGACCGGGCTGGCAAGCGGTTTCGGAGCAGTGCCCGATCGATTCGGGCAACCATCCGGCCGCCGTCAACGGCTGTCGCCGGGCACCTCGATCATGCCCACCCGGCGGGCGTGGCGGCCGCCCTCGAACCCGGTGTCGAGGAACTGGTCGACGATCATCTCGGCCGAGCCGGGGCCGAGGACGCGCGAGCCGATGGCCAGCGCGTTGGCGTCGTTGTGCCGACGGGCCAGGCGCGCCGAGTAGGGCTCGGCGACCATCGCGCAGCGGATGCCGGGCAGTTTGCCGGCGCTCATGCCGATGCCGACGCCGGTGCCGCACACGAGGACGGCGCGATCGGCCTCGCCGTCGAGGACCTTCTGCGCCGCCGCTCTGCCGAACGCCGGGTAGTCGACGCTGTCGAGGCCGTGAGTGCCCACGTCGACGATCTCGTGGCCCTTGGAGCGCACGTACGCCACGAGGCGCTCCTTCAGCTCGAAGCCGGCATGATCCGCGCCAAAGGCGATGCGCATGAGAACTCCTGACGGTCGTCGACGACTCGGCAATGAATCCATTGTGTCACCGCCGGTCGCGTCCCCGCCCGGAGGCCCGCCGCGGCATTCTGAGCACCAGCGGCATCTCAGGCTCCGACGGCGGAGGGGACTCATGGCGGCGACGATCCGATCGGCACGGCAGCTCGATGCGGACCCGCCCGAATGGACGCGGCGGGCGCGCGTCGTGGTCGTCGGCGCGGGTGCCGCAGGGCTGACCGCCGCCATGCAGCTGGCCGGCGCCGGCGTCGACACGGTGCTCCTGAGCAGCGGCACGCTGTTCGACTCGGCCACCGCGATCTCGACCGGGCGCCTCAGCACCTGGACCGGGCCCCACGACTACGAGAAGGCGCTGCGCGCCGGCGCCGGCGTGGCCGACGGGAGGGCGCTGCGGCGCCTGCTGGAGACCGCACCGCTCGTCCGGGCCAGGCTCATGGACTTCATCGAGCGCGCCGACGCGGCCGAGGCGAGCCCGTACGAGACCAACGGCCGGCGGGTGCAGCGCAGCCTCGTGTCCGTGGTGCGCGCCATGGCCGCCCGTCCGGGCACGAGCCTGCGCATCGACGCCAGTACGCGGGGCGTCGACGTCCTGACCGACGGCTCCGGACGC
>NZ_CAUTOU010000030.1:0-27899 GCF_963539965.1 uncultured Propionibacterium sp. | reverse complement strand
GGTCCCCGCCGGCGGGCGGCCGGGGGCGCCGACTCACCGCCGCGGCTTCGCCCGTGGCGATAGCCCGATGAGCCGCCCGCGCATCGGGACGGACCGTCACTAGCATCACAGAACATGACGGATCCGCACCTCAGGACGCCTCAGCCGAGGACGCCTCAGCCGGTCGACGGGAGGCTCCCCGAGGGCTGGGTGGATCATCCCGTGGGACTCGAGTTCGAGCGTCACTGTCTCGACGACGTCGCGACCGGGGACCTGTACGACTACCGCACCGGCTGGGAGCACCAGCGCCGGGTGCTCGACGACGTCTGCCACCACCGCTGCCCCGATCGGGTCATCTTCTGCCAGCATGAGTCCGTCTACACGGCGGGGCGCCAGACGAGGGACGAGGACCGTCCCTTCGACGGCACGCCCGTCATCGACGTCGACCGGGGCGGGGACGTCACCTGGCACGGCCCCGGTCAGCTCGTCGGCTATCCGATCGTCTTCCTGCAGCGCGGGGTGGGCGTCGTCGACTACGTGCGCCGTCTCGAGGAGGCCGTCATCAGGCTGCTCGCCGGCTACGGGCTCGCGACCGGGCGCATACCCGGCCGCACCGGCGTATGGCTCGGCTCCGACGGTCTGCGCCCCGAGCGCAAGATCTGCGCCATCGGCGTGCGCTGCGCCCACCAGACCACCATGCACGGCTTCGCACTGAACGTCGCCCCGGACTTCGAACGGTTCGACAACATCATCCCCTGCGGCATCACCGACGCCGGCGTCACCTCGATCCGCGGCGAGCTCGGGCGCGCCCCCGGTCTGGGGCGGGTCGCCGAGGACCTCGAGCCGCAGCTGCGCGAGCTCCTGTCCATGCACCCCTACCGGATGAGCCCCGACGTCCCCCGCGATGCGCACCCCGCTGTTCACCGCCCGACGGCGGTCGGTCAGTCGTTGACGCCCTGTCCGGCGCCGACGAGCACTCTCGAGGAGATCCGCCTGTGATGGACGCGACGAACGCCTCGGCGACGACCCTGCCCGGAGCACGCCCGGGCGTGAAGAAGGCCGGTACCGGCCGCAGGATGCTGCGCATCGAGGCGAAGAACGCCCGGACGCCGATCGAGCGCGATCGCCCCGACTGGCTCAGGACGCGCCTGAGCGCCGGTCCCGAGTACATGAACATGCACCGGCGCATGCTGGCCGGCGGCCTGCACACCGTGTGCGAGGAGGCCGGCTGCCCGAACATCTACGAGTGCTGGGAGGACCGCGAGGCCACCTTCCTCATCGGCGGCGACAAGTGCACCCGCCGCTGCGACTTCTGCCAGATCACCTCGGCCGGACCCGACCGGTACGACACGGCCGAGCCCGGCCGGGTGGCCCTGTCGGTCAAGCAGATGGGCCTGCACTACGCCACCGTCACGAGCGTCTGCCGGGACGACCTGCCCGATGAGGGCGCCTGGCTGTGCGCCGAGACGATCCGCCGCATCCACGAACTCAACCCCGGCGTCGGCGTCGAGATGCTGGCCCAGGACTTCTCCGCCGATCCCGACAAGCTCCAAGTCGTCTTCGACGCCCGTCCGGAGGTCTTCGGACACAACATCGAGACCGTTCCGCGCCTGTTCAAGCAGATCCGCCCCGGCTTCACCTACGAGGGCTCGCTGTCGGTACTCGAGCAGGCGCACGAGGCCGGTCTCATCTCGAAGTCGAACCTCATCCTCGGCATGGGGGAGACCAACGAGGAGGTCGAGGAGGCACTGTGCGACATCTGCGACGCCGGCGCCGAGCTCATCACGATCACCCAGTACATGCGCCCCGGCCCGACCCTGCGCCCCGTCGACCGCTGGGTCACGCCCAGGGAGTTCGTCCACTTCGGCCGCCTGGCCGAGCGGATCGGATTCGTCGGCGTCATGAGCGGTGCCCTGGTGCGCTCCAGCTACCGCGCCGGCTCGCTGTACCGCCGGGCCATCGAGAGGCACGGGGACGGGACCGGACAGGCCGCCAGCGCCGAACTGCTCACCGGCCGTTGAACCGAGCGCCCGCCCCGGTGGGCGGGGATGGCTTGGCTCATGCCTGCTCGGGGGGTAAGCTCAACCGGGCCGAAGACCGCTGGTGGTTCTCCACGATGCCGTAAAGCCGTCCCGTCGGGGATGGCGCCCGCGCAGGTGCTGATACGACGCCATTCGCCGTGCTCCAGTGCTCGCGTGCCGGGGCTTCCAGTCGTCCCGGGGAGCCGCCCGAGGTCTTCGACCCGAACAAGAAGTGGGAAGGAGACCCAATGGCGAGGCCTGACAAGGCGGCCGCGGTCGAGCGCCTCTCTGCGAGGTTCGCCGGGAGCAACGCCGCCGTGCTGACCGAGTACCGCGGACTCACCGTCAAGGACCTGAGGGATCTGCGCAGGTCCCTCGGAGACGACGCCACCTACGCCGTTGCGAAGAACACCCTGACCAAGATCGCCGCCAGGCAGGCCGGCGTCGAGGGACTCGACGACCGGCTCTCCGGGCCGACGGCCATCGCCTTCATCACGGGCGATGTCGCCGCTGTGGCGAAGGGTCTGCGTGATTTCGCAAGGGACAATCCGCTTCTGGTCATCAAGGGCGGTGTCATGGATGGCAGGATCCTCGACGCCGACACGGTCAGGAGGCTCGCCGACCTCGAGTCGCGCGAGGCGCTGCTCGCCAAGCTGGCAGGGGACATGAAGGCTTCCATGGGCGGGGCAGCCGCCCTGTTCGCCGCCCCCCTCGCGCAGGTCGCCCGGACTCTGGGCGCCCTCCAGGACAAGGCGGCCCAGGATCCCTCCGCCATCGGTGGGGCCGGAGCCCCCGCCGCCGACCAGGAGCGCAGCACTGCCGAGGATCCGGCACCCGAAGCAGCAGATGCTGCCGAGGCCACTGCAGACGCGGCTGACGCTGCATCGAACGAGTAAGGAAGGACGCCCAATCATGGCGAAGCTCAGCACCGAGGAGCTCCTTGAGCAGTTCAAGGACATGACCCTCATCGAACTGTCCGATTTCGTGAAGGCCTTCGAGGACGCCTTCGACGTCAAGGCCGCCGCTCCCGTGGCGGTGGCGGCCGCCCCGGCCGCCGGCGCCGCCGCTGATGGCGGCGAGGACGCCGACGAGGAGACCGCCAGCGAGGTGGACGTCGTCCTCGAGGCCGCCGGCGACAAGAAGATCCAGGTCATCAAGGAGGTCCGCGCCCTGACCAGCCTCGGCCTCAAGGACGCCAAGGATCTCGTCGAGGCCGCTCCGAAGGTCCTCCTCGAGAAGGTCGCCAGGGACACCGCCGACCAGGCCAAGGAGAAGCTCGAGACCGCCGGCGCCACCGTCTCCTTCAAGTGAGGCGGCGTACGACCCCGGCGCTCTGCTGAGGGCCGGCCGACTGCAGCGGGCGTCACCCGTCATCGGGTGGCGCCCGCTCGCCGTCCCCGACCCGCGGCGCCCAGGACGGACCGGTGAAGGACCGTACGGACCCCTTGCCGTGTCACGATCCTCCTCGGGGTGTTCCCCGGTGGGGCGAACCGGTACGGTGGGGGAGTCCTGGACAGTCGGGCACATCGGGGGAGGGCCGGTCCTTGAACGCAGCACGGGGTGGACGCAGTCGTGGCGAGGTCGTCCGGTGGTCGGCCATCGGGCTGACGCTGGTGCTCGTCGTCGTGCTGTTCGCGCTCGGCGCGGACTCCTCGCAGGATGAGGGTGTCACCGTCGACACCGAGCCGGCCCGTGCCATCTCCGCCCCGGCCTCGGCGGGTCCGGGATCAGGGTCGTCCATGTCGACCGATGCCCAGGCCTACGGCGAGCTGTCGAGCCATGCCGATGCCGGTTGGGCGAGCATCCAACCGGTGCAGGGTCAGTGGGCGGCCCTGGTGGGCAGCCATGTCGTGCTGTCGCCGAACCAGCCCGCCTCGCTTCCCAGCGGCAAGGCCACCGTGGACTCCGCGCCGATCGTCCTGGCCGAGTACGAGGCCCTCGTCGACCGCTTCGCCCCCGATGGCGCCCAGGTGCTGCTCGTGCGCCGCTCGGCCTACGGGCCCGCGGTCACCGACGACCAGTTCATCTTCGTCACCCTCGTCGTCGACGGCCTCGGTTCGAGCGCGGACGCCCAGGACTGGTGCGACCGGCACTACTCGGATCTCCAGGCCGGCGCCGATCGCGATGCGGCCTGTTCGCCCGTTCAACTCCAGAGACGGTGAAGCCCCTATTCTTGCGAATTATTCGCATTCACTGTAGAGTCGTGCCCGGTCTCGCCATGGGACGGGCCGGGGCGAGCAGGCGATTCCCCGGCCCGCCCCATTCGTGCAGGATCCCCGCGCCGCCTGGCGAGGGGGGTCGTGCAGCCCGACCCTGCTGGTTCGGTTCGCTGGTGGTGAATCGTCGTGAGAGGGGATCCGGAGTGGTCCGGAGCGCCCATGGGCCCGAAGACCTGCCAGCGCGGCGGCGGCCGCCGGACCGTCCTGCCCCCCGCGGCGGCCCACAGGTCTTCTGCGCGCATGCTCTCGGGCGTCTCCCCGCCGAGGAGCATCGCATGCGCCGCACCCGCACCCGTCGTCCTTCCTCCGAGCCCGTCTCCCGCCGGGAGGGGGCGGCTCGTGCGACGAGATCGTCCACTTGGACGAGATCGACCGGGCCGGCCCCTGAGCCGGGCCCGGCCCGGCTCAGGGGCCGGATGACGGCGCGCCGCGGCTTGCCCTGCGCGGCTGCATGCGTATCATCGGGGACGTGGTCCGGCCCCGGTGGCGAGGCCGCCGGGGCATGTGCCTGCGGCATGCGGGAGACGCGGTGCGCGCTTGCTCTTCTGTCGTCGAGGGGCTATAGTTCATAGTTGCTTATCGTCACAAGGACGACCGCGTTGTGACGCGGGCCGTTTTGCATGCACAGAACCTCTGCGAGTTCTTGGAAGGACCACACCTTGGCCGCCTCGCGCAATGCGTTGAAGAACACCGATGTCGTCTCCAGCAGTGGACGAATCTCCTTCGCGAAGATTCACGAGCCTCTGGAAGTCCCCAACCTGCTCGATCTGCAGGTGAAATCGTTCAACTGGCTCGTCGGCAACGACGTGTGGCAGCGCGAGGTGGACGAGGCCCTGGCCGCAGGACGCACCGATGTCAACACCAAGTCCGGGCTCGAGGAGATCTTCGAGGAGATCTCCCCGATCGAGGACTTCTCCCAGACGATGTCGCTGAGCTTCCGCGACCACCGTTTCGAGGAGCCCAAGTACACCATCGACGAGTGCAAGGACCGTGACGCCACCTACGCGGCGCCGCTGTTCGTCACCGCCGAGTTCATGAACAACGACACCGGCGAGATCAAGAGCCAGACCGTGTTCATCGGCGACTTCCCGCTGATGACCGACAAGGGCACCTTCATCATCACCGGCACCGAGCGCGTGGTCGTCTCCCAGCTGGTGCGCTCCCCGGGCGTCTACTTCGAGCAGGTCCCCGACAAGACCAGCGACAAGGACGTCTTCACCTGCAAGGTGATCCCCTCCCGCGGCGCGTGGCTCGAGTTCGAGATCGACAAGCGCGACACCGTCGGCGTCCGCCTCGACCGCAAGCGCAAGCAGAACGTCACCGTCCTGCTGAAGGCCCTGGGCTGGACCGAGGAGCAGATCCTCGAGGAGTTCGGGCAGTACGAGTCCGTTCGCATGACGATGGAGAAGGACCACGTCACCACGCAGGGCGAGGCGCTCCTGGACATCTACCGCAAGCTCCGCCCGGGCGAGCCGCCGAGCCGCGACGCGGCCCAGACCCTGCTGGAGAACTTCTACTTCAACCCGAAGCGCTACGACACGGCCAAGGTCGGTCGCTACAAGATCAACAAGAAGCTCGGCCTGGGCCTGCCGTTCGACCAGCAGGTCCTGACGATCGACGACATCAAGGCCGCCATCCACTACATCTGCGCCCTGCACGAGGGCAGGACCGAGCTCGAGGGCGGTCTGCTCGTCGAGGCCGATGACATCGACCACTTCGGCAACCGCCGCCTGCGCACCGTGGGCGAGCTGATCCAGAACCAGCTCCGCACCGGCCTGGGCCGCATGGAGCGCGTCGTGCGCGACCGCATGACCACGCAGGACATCGAGGCCATCACGCCCCAGACTCTGATCAACGTGCGGCCGGTCACCGCCGCGCTCAAGGAGTTCTTCGGCACCAGTCAGCTCTCGCAGTTCATGGACCAGAACAACCCGCTGGCCGAGATGACGCACAAGCGCCGTCTGTCGGCTCTCGGCCCCGGGGGCCTCTCCCGGGACCGCGCCGGCATGGAGGTTCGCGACGTCCACCCGAGCCACTACGGCCGCATGTGCCCGATCGAGACCCCTGAGGGCCCGAACATCGGCCTCATCGGCTCGCTGGCCTCGTTCGCCCGCGTCAACGCCTTCGGCTTCATCGAGACGCCCTACCGCAAGGTCATCGACGGCACCGTCACCGACGACGTCGACTACCTGACCGCGGACGAGGAGGACCGCCACATCATCGCCCAGGCCAACGCCTCCCTCGACGGGAACGGCCGTTTCGCCGAGGACCGCGTCCTGGTGCGCAAGCGCCACGGCGACGTCGACCTGATGCCCCGCGACGAGGTCGACTACATGGACGTCTCCCCGCGCCAGATGGTGTCGGTGGGCTCGGCCCTGATCCCCTTCCTGGAGCACGACGACTCCTCGCGGGCCCTCATGGGCGCCAACATGCAGCGCCAGGCGGTCCCGCTGGTCCGCAACGAGGCCCCCTTCGTCGGCACCGGCATGGAGTACCGCACGGCCGTCGACGTCGGCGAGGTCACCTGCGCCTCCAAGCCCGGCACCGTGACCTCCGTGACTGGTGACCTCATCGACATCGCCTGCGACGACGGCACCTACCAGACCTTCAAGCTCGAGAAGTTCCAGCGCTCCAACGCGGGTACCTGTGTCAACCAGCGCCCGACCGTGACCCCCGGTCAGCACGTGGAGATGGGCACGCCCCTGGCGGACGGCCCCTGCACCGACCAGGGCGAGCTGGCGCTGGGCCGCAACCTGCTGGCCGCATTCATGCCCTGGAACGGCCTGAACTACGAGGACGCCATCATTCTGTCCCAGCGCGTCGTGTCCGAGGACGTGCTCACCTCGATCCACATCGAGGAGCACGAGGTCGACGCCCGGGACACCAAGCTCGGGCCCGAGGAGATCACCCGCGACATCCCGAACGTGTCCGACGACATGATCGCCGATCTCGACGAGCGCGGCATCATCCGCATCGGCGCCGAGGTCCGCACCGGGGACATCCTCGTCGGCAAGGTCACGCCCAAGGGCGAGACCGAGCTGACCCCCGAGGAGCGTCTGCTGCGCGCCATCTTCGGTGAGAAGGCCCGCGAGGTGCGCGACACCTCGATGAAGGTGCCGCACGGCGAGGAGGGCACCGTCATCGGCGTGCGCATCTTCGACCGCGAGGACTCCGACGAGCTGCCGCCCGGCGTCAACCAGATGGTCCGCGTCTACGTCGCCCAGAAGCGCAAGGTGCAGGTGGGCGACAAGCTCGCCGGCCGCCACGGCAACAAGGGCGTCATCTCCAAGATCCTGCCGGTCGAGGACATGCCGTTCATGGCCGACGGGACCCCGGTCGACATCATCCTGAACCCGCTCGGCGTGCCCTCGCGGATGAACCTCGGCCAGGTGCTCGAAATGCATCTCGGCTGGATCGCCCACTCGGGCTGGGACATCGGCGAGTGCGACGAGCCCTGGGCCCGGCGCCTGCGCGAGGTCGGCCTCGAGCACGTCGAGGGCGACGCCCGCCTGGCCACGCCGGTGTTCGACGGCGCCAACGAGGGGGAGATCTCGGGTCTGCTGGCCAACGGCCTGCCCAACCGCGACGGCGACATGGTCGTCAACAGCGACGGCAAGGCCACGCTCTTCGACGGCCGCTCCGGCGAGCCGTTCCCCGAGAAGGTCGGTGTCGGCTACATGTACATGCTGAAACTGCACCACTTGGTCGACGACAAGATCCACGCGCGCTCCACCGGCCCGTACTCGATGATCACGCAGCAGCCCTTGGGCGGCAAGGCCCAGTTCGGCGGCCAGCGCTTCGGCGAGATGGAGGTGTGGGCCCTGGAGGCCTACGGCGCCGCCTGGGCCCTGCAGGAGATGCTCACCATCAAGTCCGATGACGTGGCCGGGCGGGTCAAGGTCTACGAGGCCATCGTCAAGGGTGAGAACATCCCAGAGCCGGGCATCCCCGAGGGCTTCAAGGTCCTCGTCAAGGAGATGCAGTCCCTGTGCCTGAACGTCGAGGTCCTCGGCGTTGACGGGCGGGTCATCGACCTGCGCGACTCCGAGGACGACTTCCGCTCCGCCGACGACCTGGGCATCGACCTCTCCCGCCGGCCGGGCGCCGATTCGTACAAGCTGGAGTCCGAGGCCTGACGACGCCCCACGGCGTCCGGGCCCCGGCCCGTCCCGCGACCACTGGATCCACAGTTTTAGCCGCCTGCTGGAAGCAGGGGAAAGAGAACCAACGTGCTGGACGTCAACACCTACGACACGCTCCAGATCGGTCTGGCCACGGCCGACCAGATCCGTGCGTGGTCCCACGGCGAGGTGAAGAAGCCCGAGACGATCAACTACCGCACGCTCAAGCCCGAGCGCGACGGCCTGTTCTGCGAGAAGATCTTCGGGCCCACCCGCGACTGGGAGTGCTACTGCGGCAAGTACAAGCGCGTGCGCTTCAAGGGCATCGTCTGCGAGCGGTGCGGCGTGGAGGTCACCCGCTCCAATGTGCGCCGTGAACGCATGGGTCACATCGAGCTGCGCGCCCCCGTCACCCACATCTGGTACTTCAAGGGCGTCCCCTCGCGTCTCGGCTATCTGCTCGACGTCGCACCGAAGGACCTCGAGAAGGTCATCTACTTCGCCGCGTACATGGTCACGCGCGTCGACGAGGGGGCCCGGCACCGCGATCTGCCCTCCCTGGAGGCCAAGGTCTCGGCCGAGCGCGGCCAGATCGAGAAGCGTCGCGACGGCGACGTCGCCAAGCGCATGGCCAAGCTCGAGGAGGACCTCGCCGAGCTCGAGGGCGAGGGCGCCGAGGCCTGCGTCCAGAAGAAGGTCAGGGACGCCGCCGAGAAGGAGCTCAAGACCATCCGCGACCGCGCGGGCCGCGAGCTGGACCGCCTCGATGCCGTGTGGGACCGCTTCAAGGGTCTGAAGGTCCAGGACCTCGAGGGCGACGAGGTCCTCTACCGCGAGATGAAGAACCGCTTCGGCAAGTACTTCGACGGCTACATGGGGGCCGAGGCCGTCAAGCGCCGCCTCGAGACCTTCGACCTGGAGGCCGAGTCCGAGAAGCTGCGCGAGGTCATCAAGACCGGCAAGGGCCAGCGCAAGACCCGCGCCCTGAAGCGTCTCAAGGTGGTCAACGCCTTCCTTGAGAACGGCAACTCACCCATGGGCATGGTGCTCGACGCCGTCCCGGTCATCCCCCCGGACCTGCGCCCGATGGTGCAGCTGGACGGCGGGCGTTTCGCCACGAGCGACCTCAACGATCTCTACCGCCGCGTGATCAACCGCAACAACCGTCTGGGCCGGCTGCTCGACCTCGGCGCGCCCGAGATCATCGTGAACAACGAGAAGCGGATGCTCCAGGAGGCCGTCGACTCCCTGTTCGACAACGGCCGCCGCGGCCGTCCGGTCACCGGCCCGGGCAACCGCCCGCTCAAGTCGCTGTCCGACATGCTCAAGGGCAAGCAGGGCCGCTTCCGCCAGAACCTGCTCGGCAAGCGCGTCGACTACTCCGGCCGTTCGGTCATCGTCGTGGGCCCGCAGCTGAAGATGCACCAGTGCGGCCTGCCCAAGCAGATGGCCCTGGAGCTGTTCAAGCCCTTCGTCATGAAGCGCCTGGACGACCTGAACTACGCGCCCAACATCAAGAGCGCCAAGCGCATGGTCGAGCGCCAGCGCCCGCAGGTCTTCGACGTCCTCGACGAGGTCATCAAGGAGCACCCGGTGCTGCTCAATCGCGCGCCCACGCTGCACCGCCTCGGCATCCAGGCGTTCGAGCCCCAGCTGATCGAGGGCAAGGCCATCCAGCTGCACCCGCTCGTCTGCGCGGCCTTCAACGCGGACTTCGACGGCGACCAGATGGCCGTCCACCTGCCGCTGAGCGCCGAGGCGCAGGCGGAGGCCCGCATCCTCATGCTCAGCTCGAACAACATCCTGAAGCCGGCCGACGGCAGGCCGATCGCCCTGCCCAGCCACGAGATGATCATCGGCATGTACTACCTCACCCAGGACCTCGACGGCCTGCCGGGAGAGGGGCGCGCCTTCAGCTCCGAGGCGGAGGCCATCATGGCCGAGGACCTGGGCCAGCTGGACCTGCGCGCCAAGTGCAAGATCAAGCTGACCGGCATCGTCCCGCCGCCCGCCCAGGCCGACAAGCTGCGCGCCGACGGCTCGATCGTCCTCGACACCACCCTGGGCGCCGTGATCTTCAACCAGTCGCTGCCCGCCGACTACCCGTTCGTGGACTACCACGTGGGCAAGAGGCAGCTCTCGGGGCTGATCAACAACCTCGCCGTGAAGTATCCGCGCGCCGTGGTCGTCGAGACCCTCGACAACCTCAAGGATCTCGGCTTCATGTGGGGCACCCGCTCCGGTGTCACGGTCTCGATCGGCGACGTGCAGACGCCTCCGGACAAGCCCGAGATCATGGCCACCTACGAGGCCAAGGCCGCCAAGATCGACAAGCTGTACGATCGCGGCGCCGTGACCGAGGAGGAGCGCCGTGGCGAGCTCGTCCAGATCTGGAACGACGCGACGGCCGAACTGACCAGCGCCATGGAGAAGAACTTCACCAAGACGAATCCCATCTACATGATGGTGAACTCGGGGGCGCGGGGCAATATGACGCAGATGCGCCAGATCGCCGCCATGCGGGGCCTCGTGGCCAACCCGAAGGGCGACATCATCGAGCGCCCCATCAAGTCGAACTTCCGCGAGGGCCTGACGGTTCTGGAGTACTTCATCTCCACCCACGGCGGGCGGAAGGGCCAGGCCGACACCGCTCTGCGCACCGCCGACTCCGGTTACCTGACCCGTCGTCTGGTCGACGTCTCCCAGGACGTCGTCATCCGCGAGGAGGACTGCGGCACCGAGCGCGGCCTGAACAAGGTCATCGCGAGGGCCGGGCAGGACGGCGCACCGGTCCCCGTCAGGATGCTCGACACCTCCGTCTACGGCCGCACCGCCGCCGTCGACGTCGTGAACGAGGACGGCGACGTCATCATCGCCGCCGGCACACTGTTCGAGACCGCCAACATCGCCGCCGCGGTGGCGGCGGGCATCACCACCGTCAAGGTCCGCTCGGTCCTGACCTGCGAAGCCCATACCGGCGCCTGCGCGATGTGCTACGGCACCTCGCTGGCCACCAACCGTCTCGTCGAGGTCGGCGAGGCGGTCGGCATCCAGGCCGCCCAGTCCATCGGGGAGCCCGGCACCCAGCTGACGATGCGCACCTTCCACACCGGTGGCGTGGCCGGCGACGACATCACGCAGGGCCTGCCGCGCGTGGTCGAGCTCTTCGAGGCCCGTACGCCGAAGGGCAAGGCCCCGATCGCCGAGGCCGACGGGCGCGTCAGGATCGAGGAGACCGACCGCGGGCGCAAGCTGACGATCGTTCGCGACGACGGCGGCGCCGATGTCGAGTACACGCTCCCGCGCCGTGCCCGCCTCGAGTTCGAGGACTCGAACCGCGTGCGCCACCAGATCGCCGACGGCGTGCACGTGTCCGTGGGCGAGCAGCTCACCGGCGGCACGGTCGATCCCCAGGACGTGCTGCGGGTGCGCGGTGTCCGCAGGGTGCAGGAGCACCTGGTGGAGGAGGTCCAGAAGGTGTACGCCTCCCAGGGCTCGCCGATCCACGACAAGCACATCGAGATCGTCATCCGCCAGATGCTGCGCCGCGTGACCGTCATCGAATCGGGCGACACCCCGATGATGCCGGGCGAGCTCGTGGACCGGCAGGGCTACGAGGCCGCCAACCGCAAGGCCGTCGAGGAGGGCGGCCGCCCCGCCGAGGGCCGCCCGGTGCTCATGGGCATCACGAAGGCCTCGCTGGCGACCGACTCGTGGTTGAGCGCGGCCTCCTTCCAGGAGACCACCAAGGTGCTCACCGACGCGTCCATCCAGGGCAAGTCGGATCACCTGGTCGGCCTGAAGGAGAACGTCATCCTCGGCAAGCTCATCCCGACCGGCACCGGCCTGGAGCGCTACCGCAACATCCGGGTGGAGCCCACGGCGGAGGCCAAGGCCAACTCCTTCCAGATGAGCTACGACCCGTTCGACTACGACTTCGGTTCCGGCTCGGGGGCCGCCGTCCCGCTCGACGACTTGGACTTCGGCGACCTGCGCTGAGCCCTGTCCGGTTCTCCGCTGAGGGCGCCCCGCCCGCGCGGGGCGCCCTCAGCGCATTGACGGCGGATCCGGGCCCGCGGGCCCCGGGGACCCTGTCGGCTCACCCCCGCAGCGCGGGGCGGTCCGTCCGCAGACATATCCCGACCCTTGGTTGGAGACAAGCTGTCACACGCGGGCGAGACTGCTGAAAACGCCTCTGGCCAGCGGGAACGAATCGAATCACGACCCGATTGGCAACCCTTGAAACCCTTAGCCTAAGCTAATCCCCCGTGGGTCCCGCCGAGGACCTGTGATGAGATATGGGTCCTTCCAAGGAATGGGGGTGTTCGCCGGTGCGTTCCGCACAGTTGGCAGAAATGACGGACAGGTCCACCGGTCTGCGCCACGTGCCCGTCCTCGCCGGCGTGCTGCTGCTCCTCCTGGTGCTGCTGCCGGTCCACCGTCCCGCGACCGCTGCGGCCGATCCCTCGGCCTCCGCGGGGCAGTGGGCGAGCGTTGCCCAGCGGATCAACGACGGACTCGACGCCGCCGGCACCGCCTTCCACGACGGCGACCAGGAGGGTGCGAAGAACCGGGTCAAGGAGGCCCGCTACAGCATCTACGTGGGCTCCGGCTTCGAGGAGGCCCTCGGCGCCAAGTCCGGTGCCGACGTCAAGGACGCCGACATGGACTTCGCCCTGCTCGTCAAGGCGATCAGGGACAACGACGGCTCCGAGGTCGACGACAGGATCGACGGGCTCAAGGGGCTCATGACCAGCGCGGCGCAGACCCTCGACGGCAGTTCCCAGAACGTCGAGGACCTGTCGGTCAGCCCGGGCAAGTGGGGCCAGATCGCCACGACCATGATCGGCCTGCTGGACCGGGGCCGGGATGCCTCGGCCGCCGGTGACGCCGAGGGCGGCAAGAGCCTCGTCAACGAGGCCTACTACGGCAATTACGAGACCACCGGCTTCGAGAAGGTCACGATGAGCCGTGTCTCCGGCGCGCGCGTGTCGGTCATCGAGCTGCAGTTCGCCAACATCAAGAAGGACATGACCGATCAGGACGACGACTCGGTCAGGACCCGCATCGCCGACCTCGAGGTCATGCTCATCCAGGACGCGAACACCCTCGACGGCTACGACCCGAGTACCGGCACCAGCACCGGCGGCTCGGGCGGGTTCACGCTGTTCATCTCCGCCTTCCTCGTGATCCTGCGCGAGGGCCTCGAGGCCATACTGGTCGTGGTGGCGATCATCGCCTTCATGATCAAGGCCGGGCTGCACCGCGAGTCGCGCCTCGTCTGGGCCGGTGTGGGACTGGCCGTCCTCATCTCGATCGGCCTGGCCCTCCTGTTCCACTTCGTGACGGCGGCCGCGGGCGCCAACCAGGAACTGCTCGAGGGCATTACGGCCCTGGTCGCCGTGGCCATGCTCATCTGGGTGTCGAACTGGATGATCAAGAACTCCGACCACGCCTCGTGGACGAAGTACCTGCCGGGGTCGACCGAGAACGGCATCAGCCGCGGTTCGCTGTTCTCGCTCGTGCTGGTGGCCTTCGTCGCCGTCCTGCGCGAGGGCGCCGAGACGATCCTCTTCTACCAGCCGATCCTGGTGATGGCCGGCGACGACTCCCATCTCGTGTGGCTGGGCCTGGCGGTCGGCGCCGCCGCGCTCGTCGTGGTCTACGTCCTCATCCGGTTCTTCAGCGTGCGCATCCCGCTGCGCCCGTTCTTCGTCGTGACGTCGATCTTCCTGGCGGTCATGGCCGTGATCTTCACCGGCTCCGGCATCAAGGAGCTGCAGGAGGCCGGCGTCCTGCCCTCCACCGCCATCGACGGCCTCCCCACGTTCGACCTGGTGGGCATCTACCCCAGGGCTGAGAACCTGATCGGCCAAGTCGTGATTCTCATCATCATCGTCGCCCTCTACGTCGTAGGGGCTCGGCGCAGCAGGCGCCGTCGCGCCGAGGCCGGAGGCCGGGACGAGCAGGCGGCGACCGAGACAACTGAATAAGCACCGATCCCATCTACACAGGAGACGCACCCATGTCCATGTCCTTCAAGAAGGCAGGAAGCCTCATCGCCGCCCTGGCGCTGGCCGGCTTCATGACTGCTTGTTCCGGAAACTCCAGCTCCTCCGGCTCCAGCTCCGGCTCTGGTTCGAGCAGCGCCTCCTCCGAGGCCTCCGCCACCGGCGACGGCAACGACGCCGGCTTCCAGGAGATGCCCGTCGGCGACGAGGTGTTCTCCGGCCCGATCAAGGTGTCGGCCGTCTACTTCCAGCCCGTTGAGATGACCCCGGCCACCGGCGTCGACGCCGCCTCGGCCTCCATGCACCTGGAGGCCGACATCACGGCCGCCGAGGACAACGATCTCGGCTACGGCGCCGGCGACTTCGTGCCCGGCCTCACGGTCGAGTACTCCATCCTCGACCAGAGCGGTGCGAGCGTGCAGTCCGGCACCTTCATGACCATGAACGCCTCGGACGGCCCCCACTACGGCCTGAACCTGCCCGAGCTGGCCGCCGGCGACTACACGCTGCAGATCACCATCCACTCCCCGGAGGAGAACGGCTGGATGCTGCACACCGACGAGGAGACCGGGGTCACGGGCCGCTTCTGGACCGAGCCGATCGTCGCGACCTTCAGCGACTGGCACTGGGACCCCGAGACCGTCTGGTGGTGATCGGCCACCGGATGCCGGAACCGGTGTCTATGATCTGGCTCCGGCGATCCAACCCTCAGCACATCTAGGAGAGGCAGTGCTTGCACAGTTGGTCGATGCGCTCGGCTCCCTCATTCTCGTCGCCCTGACGATCGGAGCCCTCTCTCCCGGTGTGCGCCTCGCCTCGGGCGGGGACCCGGCCCGCCCGGGTCCCCGCCCGGTGGTGTGGGGCTCCCTGACCGGTGCGGCGATCGGTCTGGCGTTCATCGTCGTGCACCAGTTCTCGATCATCCGCTTCGACCGCCAGCACCTCACCCTGACCACTCTCGAACCCACCGTCGCGCTCTTCGCCGTCCTCCTGGTCCTCGTCTGGTTCTTCGGGCGGCGGACCCTCGGACTCCTGCGCGGGGCCGGGGGCGGCTTCCTGGCCAGCGCCGGCGTCGCCAACCCGGTCCCCCCGCCATGGCGGGTCGTCGTGTCGATCGCAGGTTTCGTCTGGGCCCTGGCCATCGTCTTCCGGGCCTGCCAGAGCGTCTACCTGCAGATCTGGGACTGGGTCCCGTCCAGCTCGACGGTCTTCTCCAGCACCACTTTCCTCAACGTCCTGGGCTTCGGCATCGGCATCGCCATCGCGGTCCTCGCCTGCGCGAGCGTCTCGATGATGTGCGCTCGCCGTCCGCTCTACGCCCCGATCCTGTTCACCCTCCTCGGCCTCGTGCTGACGACCAGCCACGTCTTCCTGATCGTCCGGCTGCTGTACTCGCTGCGCGTCATCCGCGTCTCGAAGAAGACCGCCACGGCGATGTCCTGGCTGGTCAACCATGACGCCCTGTTCGCCTTCGCCGCCATGAGCGTGGCGGCGGTGGCCGCCATCGCCCTGCTGATCTCCTCGCGCCGCGCCAGTACCGAGGCGGCCGTCGCGGCCGAGCACCGTCTCAAGGCCGCCGGCGCCCGATCCATGAGCCGTCGTTCGGTCCTCGGCCTCGGCACCCTGGCAGTGGCCGCCGCCGGCCTGACCGTCGGCAGGCACTACGCCACCCAGGAGGTCAAGCTGTCCGACCCCGAACCCTTCGACGTCGAGGACGGCGATGTGGTGGTCGCCCTCGACAGGATCAGCGATGCGCACCTGCACCGCTTCGAGTACCCGACCGCCTCGGGCACCAAGGTGCGCTTCATCGCCATCCAGAAGGCCGGCACCTCCTTCGGCGTCGGCCTGGACGCCTGCGAGATCTGCGGCGCCAGCGGCTACTACGAGAAGGACGACAAGGTCATCTGCAAGCTGTGCGGGGTCGCCATGAACATCGCCACCATCGGTTTCAAGGGCGGTTGCAACCCGATCCCGATCGACTTCACCGTCGCCAACGGCAAGTTGAGCGTGCCGGTCTCCGCGCTGGAGGCCAACGTCAGCGTCTTCGCCTGAGCTCGAACGAGGTAGTCATATGTTTCTCCGCATGCTGCGCGGCGCGCTGCTCAGGCAGCGCTCCCGGCGCCTCATGATCATCCTGACCGTCGCCCTCGGCGCCTCCGTCGCGACCTCGATGCTCTCAGTCATGTTCTCGGTGGGCGACAAGATCAACCAGGAACTGAAGGCTTACGGCGCCAATATCGTCGTACGTCCCCAGGGCGCCGCAGTCGTCCAGGACATCTACGACTTCGACGGCGGCGATGACGCCCAGCAGTCCTATCTCGACGAGGAGGACGTGCCGAAGATCAAGACGATCTTCTGGACCTACAACATCGTCGACTTCGCCCCGGTCCTGAACACCAAGGGCGATGCGACCACCGCAGGCGGTACCACTGATGACGTGACGGTCGTCGGCACCTGGTTCACCAAGCACCTCGACCTGGCCGACGGCGAGTCGGTCGACACCGGCCTGGTGAACATGCGCGGCTGGTGGACGATCGACGGCTCCTGGCCCTCCGAGGAGGACCCCACCCAGGCCGTCGTGGGCGTCGCCTTCGCCCGGAACAACGGGCTCGGGGTGGGCGACTCGTTCTCGGTCGCGCGCAACGGCGTCACCGAGCAGCTGACCGTCTCGGGCATCGTCACCACCGGCGAGGACGAGGACAACCAGGTCCTCACCGACATCGCCACGGCCCAGGACCTCATCGCCGTGCCCGGCGCGGTCGGCGAGGTCGAGATCTCGGCCCTGACCACGCCCGACAACGACCTGGCCAGGAAGGCGGCGAAGAACCCGAACAGCCTGTCGGTGTCCGAGCGCGAGACCTGGTACTGCACCGCCTACGTCTCCTCGATCGCCTACCAGATCGAGGAGGTCATCCCGAACTCGACGGCCCGCGCAGTGCGCCAGGTCTCCGAGTCCGAGGGCACCATCCTTGAGAAGACGCAGCTGCTCATGGTGCTCGTCACGGTCCTGTCGATGGCCGGGGCCGCACTGGCCATCGCCAACCTGGTCACCGCCAACGTCATGGAGAGGGCGAGCCAGATCGGCCTGATGAAGGCCATCGGCGCGCGCGACTCGGCAGTGGTCGGGCTGATCCTCACCGAGATCCTCATCGTCGGCTTGGTGGGGGGGCTGCTCGGATTCGGGGTCGGCACGGGCTTGGCCCAGGTCATCGGACGTCTCGTGTTCGGCTCGTCCATATCGGTCCTGCCGGCGGTCGCGGGCATCGTCGCGGCGCTGGTCCTGCTGGTCGTCCTGGCCGGCTCGATCCCGGCGGTCCGGTTCCTGCTGAGACTGCGCCCGGCCGAAGTACTGCACGGGAGGTGAGCCGATGAACCCCAAGCGCAGACTGTTCATCCGCATGGTGATGTCGTCGATCCTGCGGCGCCATTCCCGTGTCGTCGTCGCGATGCTGGCCGTCGCGGTGGGCGCCACCACCCTGTCGGCACTGGCCACGATCTCGGTCGACGTGCCGCGCCAGATGGCACGCGAGATGCGCTCGGCCGGCGCCAACATGCTGCTGACGCCGACCGGCAACTCGAGCGCCTTCGACACCTCCGTCGTGGAAGAGGTCGAGGACGAGATCCCCGCCGGCGAGCTCGTCGGCGCGGTGGGCATCGACTACGAGGCGATCCTCATCAACGACCTGCCGTACGTCGCAGCGGGCGCCGACCTGGGCGCCGCCCATCAGATGAACCCGTACTGGTACGTGGACGGGCAGTGGCCGGCGGCCGCCGGCTCGGTGCTCGTCGGCCGGGACGTCGCCGATGCCATCGACGCCCGGGTCGGCGACACGATCACGCTGTCGATGCTGGCCGTCGGCGGCTCGACCCCCGGCCCGGGGACCGGCTCCGCCCCGAGCGGGGGAGCGACGAATTCCGACGGCAAGGAGATCTCGAACCAGGACGTGAACCAGGCCGAGGCGTCCACCGGCGCCGAGACCACGGTGACGGTCTCGGGCATCCTGGAGACCGGCGGCAACGAGGACAGCTTCGTCTACATGTACATGGACGACATGACCCGGCTGACCGGAGCCGGACCGGTCTACACGGTCGCCGAGTTCTCGGTCTCGGCCGAGGGCGCCGCCCTCCAGTCCCTGGCCGACCGGATCAGCTCGGAGCATCCGCAGGTCAGCGCCGATCCGGTCGCGCGCCTGGCCCAGTCCGACTCGGACATCCTCGGCATGCTGCGCTCGCTGATGGTGATCATCTCGGTCATCGTCCTGGCCCTCATCATGATCGGCGTCTCGACGACGATGATGGCCGTCGTCACGGAGCGCCGCAACGAGATCGGCCTGCGCAAGGCGCTCGGCGCCGACAACGGGTCGATCATCGTGGAGTTCCTCGGCGAGGGGGTCGTCCTCGGTCTGATCGGCGGCATCATCGGTGCGGCCGCGGGCTTCGGCCTGGCGCAGGTGATCTCGTTCAACGTCTTCCACCGCACCGTCGAGGCCCATGCGCTGATCCTCGTCGGCACGGTGGCGGCGGCCATCCTCGTGTCCACACTGGCGAGCCTCATCCCGGTGCGCCGGGCCGTCGAAGTCGATCCCGCCCTGGTGCTGCGCGGGGAGTAGGAGACCACCATGACCGACAACGCATCCGATCTGCTGCAGCTGACCGGCGTCTCGAAGATCTACGGCGAACTGCGCGCCCTCGACCGCGTCGACCTCACCGTCGGGCGCGGTGAATGGGTCTCGATCGTCGGTCCGTCCGGTTCGGGCAAGACCACGATGATGAACATCGTCGGCTGCATGGACCAGCCCACCGAGGGCACCGTCATGCTGGACGGCCGCGACATCTCGAAGTTCTCCGGCTTCGACCTCACCCAGGTGCGCCGCGAGACGATCGGGCTGATCTTCCAGCAGTTCCACCTGATCCCGCACCTGACGGCCCTCGAGAACGTCATGGTCGCGCAGTACTATCATTCGATGCCCGACGAGGCCGAGGCCATGGCCGCGCTCGGCCGTGTGGGCCTGGCCGAGCGGGCCACTCACCTGCCCCGCCAGCTGTCCGGCGGCGAGCAGCAGCGCGTCTGCGTCGCCCGCGCCCTCATCAACTCGCCGAAGATCGTCCTGGCCGACGAGCCCACCGGCAATCTGGACGAGAAGAACGAGCGCATCGTGCTCGACATCTTCGGCCGGCTGCACGCCGAGGGCACCACGCTCATCGTCGTCACCCATGACGCCTGGGTCGCCTCGAAGGGCCAGCGCGAGGTCCGCCTGGACCACGGCAGGATCGTCGGCCAGACCGTCCACGGCCATGACGACGGGGCGGTCGAGCCCACCCCGCCGAATGCGGACGGGGACGAGCACCGGGAGGAGCGAGCATGAGCCACCAGCGCAGCATGAGCCTTGCCCGCCGCTTCGCGGCCTTCGCAGGCCTCGGCGCGGTCGGCGCCATGATGCTGACCGCCTGCTCGGGAGACTCGGATGATGACCAGCTCGTCGACATGGGCATCACGATGAACGACGGCACCTGGACCGGCCAGTCCAACGCGGACGACCAGGGCTCGGTGGGCACCGTCACCATCACCGTGGCGGACGGGCGGATCACCGAGGCCTCGTACCGGACGGTCGAGTCCGACGGGACCGTCAAGGACGAGGACTACGGCAAGAACAGCTCCGGCGAGGTCGCGAACGCGGACTACTACCAGCGCGCCCAAGCCGCCGTCGCCTCGTACGCGCAGTACTCCGCCAAGCTCGTCGAGGTGCAGGACCCGACCGCGGTCGACACGATCGCGGGCGCCACCGTGGCGCACAGCCAGTTCCTGCAGGCCTCGCTGCGCGCCGTGTACCAGGCGCAGGGCGTTGCGGACGACGGGCGTGCCGACACGGTCAACATGCCCGATCTCGGCCTCGGGGACGACGATTACTGACCCGCCGATGCCGCGGGCGCCGGCGCCGAGAGCCGCGCACATCCGCCCGACCGCGGGGGCGCTGCGCTTCACGCTGCCCTCGATGGCCACCCTCGTCGAGGTGACCGTCGTAATGGCGCAGCCGGGCGATCTGGTGGCCGAGACCGCCGGAGCGCTGATCCACTACGAGTCGCTGCTGTCGCGCTTCCAGCCGGACTCCGACGTGAGCGCGCTCAACCGCGCGGCCGGCGGCGTCGTCGAGGTGGATGCGGCGACGGCCGCGGTGCTCGACGCCTGCCTGGAGCTGGCCCCGCTCTGCGACGGGGCCTTCACGCCCTGCATCGGGGCGCTCGGCGGGCTGTGGGACGTCAAGGCCTGGCTGGCGGAGGTCGCGGCCGGCCGACGCCCGCAGACACCCGGCCGGGACGTGATCGAGGAGGCGAGGGCCCGCTGCGCGCCCGAGCTGCTCGAGAGGGTCGACGAGCGCGCCTACCGCCTGCACGAGGGGGCGCAGCTGGATCTGGGGGCGATCGCCAAGGGTTTCGTCGCCGACGCCGTGCGCGGGCTCTGCCTCGACCGCGGGGCCGGCGCCGCCCTCGTCTCGGTCGGCTCCTCGTCGGTCGCCGCAGCCGGCCCCAGGCCGGGGGCCCGCCCCTGGCGGGTCGGCATCAGGGGCCCGCACGGGGACGGCGTCCTCGGCTCGGTCGAGTTGAGGGACGCCGCCGACCTGGCCACCTCCGGGGACTACCTGCAGCAGCTGCCACGGCTCATCGACGGCCAGGTCGTTCACCACGTCATCGACCCGGCCACGGGGCGCCCGGCCGCCTCCGGCGTGCGGCAGGCCAGCGCGGTGTGCGCCGACGGCATGCGCGCCGAGGCTGCGGCAACAGCCCTCATGATGCGCCCGCCCGAGCGTCTCGAGGAGCTGCTGGAGGGCGTCGAGCACCTGGTGGTCACCGACGAGGCCGTCCGGCCGAGCCCGGGCCTGGCCTGGCTGCCGGTCGACGAGCAGTGAGTCATCGTTTTCTCAGGCCGCAGGAGAACCGTCCCGGGTTTCTTGCTGAAGCCCCCTTGGCCGAGGGCGAGAGAGACGGCAGCGAGGAGCGCCGCCATGAACCAGAGGGGCACGGCGATGCGGGATGGAGTGATATGGGTTTTCCGGATGGTGGTCGACGGCTGGTCCGGGCTGCTCGGTCGTGTTCTCTCCATTCTGCGCAGGTTCCGTCCGGCGTGCGACAGCCGATCGTCGAGCGGGGTCGTTCCCGGTCGTATCTCGACTCGATCCCGGGATGTCACGTCCCGGATCCGGGTGGGCCCTGGCCGGGTGGATCTTCCGGTTCACGAGTTCCTTCTTCGGGGTCCCCGTCGAGTTGGTGGGGGCCGGCCGCCGCATCGTCGTAGCGGATACCGGTCCTGCCCGCCGAGGGCGGAAGGGGCAGGCGTCCAGCGGCATCGGCTCGCTGCCGCCGTCGGCCAGAGCTCGGCGTGCAGGGCGCGCAGGTGCTCTTCGGCCTGGTGGTCGTCCAGGCTCGGACCGAGGGTGACGGCCAGCGAGATCGAGGCGTTCATCAAGGAGGTCGCGTCGGAGCTGATTGCGTTCAGCCCGAAGCCGCACAGCCGGTGGTCCACGCCGGGGACCCCGCCGGCGAAGTCCTGCCGGAACTCGGGCAGCCCCTCGGCGGGGTGTCGCGGGAGCCCGGTCAGGTCGGGAGAGGTGGTCATGGTGGGTCACGATGTCACACTGCTTGAGTGTGACGCGACGTCACATGTGACACTGCGTCCATGCGGATACGACAGCTTGCCGAGCTGACCGGGACGACCGTCAGGGCAGTGCGCCACTACCACTCCGTCGGCCTGCTCGACGTGCCGGAGACGCGGGGCGCCTGGCGCGACTACACCCTCGAGCACGTGGCCCGAGTGGGGCGAATCCGGTGGCTGCTGGGCGCCGGCCTCTCGTTGTCCGCGATCGGGGAGATCCTCGATGCAGCGCCGGCGAGCGCGGCCGACGACCTGCGCAGCACCCTGGCGGGGATCGACGAGCAGATCCTCGGGCTCCAGGAGCAGCGACGCAGACTCCGCGTGCTGCTGGACGCCGCCGAGCGGGGGCACACGCTGACGCCCATGCCGGACGCGGCGGCGGCGCACTACGCACACATGGAGGCCAATGCCCCCGACGAACGGACCGCACGTGCGATCCGAGCCGAGAGGGACTTCGTGGAACTGGCCTGCTATCGGGGGGAGATGCCCGAGGGCGCCGAGTTGATCTTCGCGCACCTGGACCCGGCCACGACGGCCGGGGCGCTGGCGGCCTACGGGCGCGACCTCGACGCGATGGACGACCAGCAGATCGAGGAGACGGCCGGGCACGTCGTCGCCCGCATGGTGACGGCTCTGGGGGAGCGGGCGGACTCCATGGCACGCGAGCTCACTGCGGGCGACATCGACAAGGTCTACGACCTCTTCGGGGCGACCAGTTCCCGCGGGCAGAAGGAGCTGGGAGAAGCGGTTCGGCGCCACCTGAAGGCGGCCCTCGGCGAGAGGCAGGCGTCATGACCGAGGGTGGTGCTCCGCGCAGGGCGGTGCAGGGGTCCGACGCAACGATCACGGTGGATCGTCTGACCAAGAGGTTCGGGAGCTTCGTCGCTGTTGACGGGTTCAGCCTCCGGGTCGACCAGGGGGATGTGCACGGCTTCCTGGGGCCCAACGGGGCGGGCAAGTCGACGACAATCCGCGTGCTGCTGGGCCTCTACCGCCGTGATGGCGGCGATGTGCAGGTCCTGGGGCTCGATCCGCAGGCCCGGGCGGCGGAGGTGACGCATCGCATCTCCTACGTCCCGGGCGACGTGGCCCTGTGGCCCGCCTTGACCGGTCAGCAGTGTCTTGACGCGCTGGCCGGGCTGCGAGGCCGCGGCATGTACGATCTCGCCGGGGAGAAGGAGCTGGTCGGGGCCTTCGCCCTCGATCCCTCCAAGCGCGTCCGGTCCTACTCGAAGGGCAACCGGCAGAAGGTGGCTCTGGTGGCGGCCTTCGCGGCTCGCACCGACCTGCTGATCCTCGACGAGCCGACCAGCGGGCTCGACCCCCTGATGGAGGAGACCTTCCAGTCCTGCGTGCGGGAGGCGGCCCGCCAGGGCCGCACCGTGCTGCTGTCCAGCCACGTCCTCAGCGAGGTCGAGGCCCTGTGCCGCAAGGTCACGATCATCAAGGACGGCAAGCTCGTGGACAGCGGGGAGATCCAGGCCATGAAGCACCTGGCGGCCTCGACGATCACCGCCTCGCTCGCGAGCCGCGAGATGCCGACGGGCATGCCGCCCTCGGCGCGGCTGGACGGCGACCGATTCACCGTCCAGGCCCAGGCCGTGGAGGTGCCCGTGGTGCTGCAGGCCCTGCTCGCCTCGGGGGCGAGCAACATCACCTGCACCCCCGCGAGTCTCGACGAGCTCTTCCTGCGGCACTACGAGGTGGAGGCGCGATGAGGCTCTTCGGCCTGGTCATCCGCGACACCGCGCTCCAGGTGCTGGCCTGGCTGGTGGTGCTGGGTGCCATGTGCGGGGCCACTCCGGCCTCCTACCAGACGAGTTTCCCCTCGACCGTCCTGCGTGAGGCCGCCGTGGCGCAGGCCGCGGACAATGCGGCCACCCTGGTGCTCTACGGCCCCTTGGACTCGCCGGGCCACCCGGCGCAGATCTTCGTGTGGGAGATGGGTGCCTACGTCACCATCGTGGCCGCCGTGGCGGGCGTCCTCCTGGCCACCAGGCTCTTCCGCGGCTGGGAGGCCGATGGACGCCTCGAGCTGGTGCGCTCGACCGGTTCCCGGCCCTCCTCCCCGCTGGTCGCCTCGGTCTGCTGGCTGGTCCTCGTCGCGCTGCTGCTGGCAGCCCTGGTGGGGCTGGTCACCGGCCCCCATGACATCGACGGGATGTCCTGGCGGGGCGCCTTCGGCTTCGGTGGCGTCGTCGGGGCGAGCTTCCTCGTCCCGGCCACCGCGACCGCCGTCTGCGCGCAGGTCGTCCCCAGCGTCCCCGGCTGCCGCCAGGCCGGTCTCGGTCTGGTCCTGGTCGCCTTCGGTCTGCGCGCCTGGGGCGACACCTACGAGCACTCCCGGGTCAGCGACCTCAGCTTCCTGGGGCTGCGTGACGTCGTCGCCCCCTTCACGGACCAGCGCTTCTGGGCGCTCGGCGCCTGGCTGGGCGTCTGCCTGCTCCTGTGCGTCCTGGCCTTGCTGCTGCAACGAGGACGAGAGTACGGCTCGGCCCTGCTGCGCCCCCGGGGCGGCTCGTCGCGACGGATGCGGGTACGCGGACCCTGGGGCCTGGCCGTCCGCCTGGGATGGACCTCGGGGTTGGCGTGGCTGCTCGGGACGGGCGCCGGGGCCGCCCTGCTCACCGGCATGGGGCGCGGAGCGGTCGAGCGGGCGCGGTCGGCCCCGTTGGACGGCGGCGTGCTCGGAGCCTCGCTCGGCGGTGGTGACCCGGCTCTCGGCTATGTCCGCTTCCAGGGGCTGCTGATGGGCGCGCTCATCGCCGTGGCGGGCATCCTCGTCCTGCGGACCGTCGTCGCCGACGAGCGCTCGGGACGCGTCGAGGCCGTCCTGGCAACTGGCCGTCGGCGGTGGGAGGCGGTGCTCTCCCGCGCGGGATGGTCTCTGCTGGTGACCCTGGTCCTGTGCACGACCACTGCGCTGGTTGTCGGTCTGGTTGCCGAGAGCGAGCTCGGGGGCGAGGCCAACCTGTCCGCCGCGGCATGGCGCGACGTGCTGGGGCAGTGGCCCGCCGTCGCCCTGGTCGTGGCGCTCGCCACGCTGCTGGTCGCCCTGGGGACGAGGTTCTTCCCCGCGGCCTGGTTCATCTGGGGGGCCGCTGCCTTCATCTCGCTCCTGGGCGAGGCCGTCGACCTCCCGGACCGTGTCATCGAGATCGGTCCCTTCGAGCACTCACCCGCCGGGAACGCCCTGGTCGACTTCAAGGGTTGTGCCATCCTCATGGGCCTCGCCCTGCTCGTCCTGGCGGCCGCCGTGGCCGTGCACGCGCGACGGGACCTCCACGCGGGGTGAGGGCGCCCTGCCGGCCCGTCATGGTCGTCGTCGCGGCCCGGGCGGCCACGGTCTCGGGCCGGGCCTGGGTCATGGGCGGGGAGCCGACCGGGCGGGTCGCCTCGGTGCCGGTCCGGGTGCGCGGGGCGTCGGCGGCGACCGCCGCCCGGCCGGTCGCGCCGCACCCCCCCCTGCCGACACGCCGAAACCCCGGGCCCCCGGACAACCAGACACCGACTTCACCGACCCCCGAGGGGCGGTACGATCTGTCACCGGCTCCGTGCGACAGATCCGACGTGGGCCGTGCCCGATCCGATCGCCTGCTGCGGCCCGGCGGGGCGGTGCGGCACGTTGTTGCCAACCGGCGCTGCGCCACGTAAACTGGTGACTTGGTTCGGTTTGCCCGGATGAAGCACATACCCTCACGGCCTGGTTCCTGAACGTTGCGAGGCGGCCCGGCGGTCCCAGGATGTGTGCGGCAACGACCCATCGTCCTACGAACGCGTACCGGTTGCTGGGTGCGACGGTCGGGTTGCTGGGGGAGTTGCGCCATCAGGAGAATCCCCTTAGACGACGAAAGAGATACCAGCAGGTGCCTACCATCCAGCAGCTGGTCCGCAAGGGCCGCACCGACAAGGTCAGCAAGACCAAGACGCCGGCGCTCAAGGGCTCGCCCCAGCGTCGCGGCGTGTGCACGCGCGTGTACACGACCACCCCGAAGAAGCCGAACTCGGCTCTGCGCAAGGTGGCCCGTGTCCGCCTCAGCTCCGGCGTCGAGGTGACCGCCTACATCCCCGGCATCGGGCACAACTTGCAGGAGCACTCGATGGTGCTCGTGCGCGGCGGCCGTGTGAAGGATCTGCCCGGCGTTCGTTACAAGATCATCCGCGGCGCCCTCGACACCCAGGGCGTCAAGGGCCGCAAGCAGGCCCGCAGCCGCTACGGCGCGAAGAAGGAGAAGTAATGCCTCGCAAGGGACCCGCGCCCAAGCGCCCCGTCATCATCGACCCCGTGTACAGCTCCCCGCTGGTCTCCCAGCTCGTGAGCAAGATTCTGCTCGACGGCAAGAAGACCATCGCGCAGCGCATCGTCTACACCGCCCTCGAGGGCGCCCGCGAGAAGACCGGCGTCGATCCGGTGCAGACCCTCAAGAAGGCTCTCGACAATGTCAAGCCCTCCGTCGAGGTTCGCTCCCGCAGGGTCGGCGGCGCCACCTACCAGGTGCCCGTCGAGGTCAAGCCCTCGCGGTCCAACACGCTGGCCATGCGCTGGCTCGTGGGCTTCGCCCGTGCCCGCCGTGAGAAGACCATGGCCGAACGGTTGATGAACGAGATCCTGGACGCCAGCAACGGTCTGGGCGCCTCGGTCAAGAGGCGCGAGGACACCCATCGCATGGCCGAGGCCAACCGCGCCTTCGCCCATTACCGCTGGTGATCGTCGTCAAGGCCCCCGCCCGCTGTGGCGGGGGCACCGCCCTGCTCCGGGGCACATCCTTCACTCAAGACCAAGGAATAGAGGTTTGATCCAGTGGCCCTGGACCTGCAGACGAACCTGGCCAAGGTGCGCAACATCGGCATCATGGCCCACATTGACGCCGGTAAGACCACCACGACCGAGCGCATCCTGTACTACACCGGCGTGAACCACAAGATCGGCGAGGTCCATGACGGCGCAGCCACCATGGACTGGATGGAGCAGGAGCAGGAGCGCGGCATCACGATCACATCGGCCGCCACGACCTGTTTCTGGAACGACTACCAGATCAACATCATCGACACCCCCGGTCACGTGGACTTCACGGTCGAGGTCGAGCGCGCTCTGCGCGTCCTCGACGGCGCGGTGGCCGTGTTCGACGGTGTCGCCGGCGTCGAGCCGCAGTCGATGACGGTGTGGCGCCAGGCCAGCAAGTACAACGTCCCGCGCATCTGCTACGTCAACAAGCTCGACCGCACGGGCGCCTCCTTCGACTGGTGCATCAGGACCATCAGGGAGCGTCTCAACGCCGTCCCCGTCCTGCTGCAGCTGCCGATCGGCGCTGAGGCCGATTTCCTCGGCGTCGTCGACCTGGTCGAGATGCATGCCAAGACCTGGCGCGGCGAGACCGAGCTCGGCGCTCACTACGAGGTCGAGGAGATCCCGGCCGACATGGTCGAGACCGCCGAGACCGCCCGCGCCGAGATGATCGAGACCGTCGCCGAGAACGACGAGCAGTTCATGGAGATGTACCTCGGCGGCGAGGACTGGACCAGGGAGGACCTCAAGGCGGCCATCCGTCGCGGCGTCCTGGCCAACGCCTTCACCGCCGTCGTGTGCGGCACCTCGTTCAAGAACAAGGGCGTCCAGCCCCTGCTCGACGCGATCATCGACTACCTGCCGAGCCCGACCGACGTACCGGCCATCCGCGGTTTCAAGCCCGGTGACGAGTCGGTCGAGATCGACCGCCACCCGAGCGATGACGAGCCGCTGAGCGCCCTGGCGTTCAAGATCGCCGCCGACCCCCACCTGGGCAAGCTGACCTTCGTCCGCGTGTACTCCGGCGTCCTCAGGACCGGCTCGCAGGTGCTCAACTCGACCAAGGGCAAGAAGGAGCGCATCGGCAAGATCTACCAGATGCACGCCAACAAGC
>NZ_CAUTOU010000029.1:0-28279 GCF_963539965.1 uncultured Propionibacterium sp. | reverse complement strand
ACGCGGCACCGAGCCCCGGAAAGAACCGAACACCACCTGTGGAAAACCCAGCCGGCGTGCGCCATCTGTCAACCAGTCCGCCGCTCCGGGCAGTGGCAAGGCGTTCAGCAGGGCGCCGGCTTTCTCGGCCAGCCGCGGAAAGGCCCCGATGGGTACGAACGCCAGTACGGGGCGTGCGGTACCGGTCGCCGCCGGCGGCGACCCGATTGCGCTGGCCCGCAGCACCACGACGAAGCCGGCGGCAACCCCCGGCCCAGGCCCCAGGCCGCATGACGGGCACAGAAACTCGCACAAGCCACCGCTGCCCGTCCGCGTGCAGGCCGAAGCGCCGGAACGCCTGGCGGATGCACGAGCCTACCGAGGCGTAGCAGGTCCAGCCGGGGCTCGCGGCAGGGGCCTGGGACCGCTCAGGTCCTCAGGCTGGCGCCATTGGTGGTTATGACCTCGCGGTACCAGTCGAACGACTTCTTCGGGTACCGGGCCAGCGTGCCGGTGCCGTCATCGTTCAGATCCACGTAGATGAAGCCGTATCGCTTGGACATCTGCGCGGTGGAGGCGGAGACCAGGTCGATGCAGCCCCAGCTCGTGTAGCCCAGCACCTCGACCCCGTCGGCGATGGCCTCGCCGACCTGGACGAGGTGGTCGTTCAGGTAGGAGATGCGGTAGTCGTCCTCGACGGTCGGGCCGTGCGGGCCCTCAACGAGGACGTCCCTGGCGCCCAGCCCGTTCTCGACGACGAACAGCGGCTTGCCCCAGCGGTCCCAGTAGTCGTTCATGACGATGCGCAGGCCGACGGGGTCGATCTGCCAGCCCCACTCGGAGGCCTGGAGCGTCGGATTGACCACTCCGCCGAGAAGATTGCCGCTGCCCGACTCCCGCGGCTGGGTGGCGGTCTCGCACATGGACATGTAGTAGCTGAAGGAGACGAAGTCGACCGTGTATTCCTCGAGCAGCGCGGCGTCCTCCTCGGTGACGTCGAGCTCGACACCCTTCTCGCGCAGCCCGCGCAGGAAGTAGCCCGGGTACCGCCCGCGGCAGTGCACGTCGCCGAAGGCGTAGTTCTCGCGCTCGGCCCGCTTGGCGGCCCACACGTCACGCGGGTCCGGTGTGAGCGGGTAGAAGGGCGTGGCGAGGAGCATGCAGCCGACCCGGACGTCGGGGTTGGTCCGCCTGGCGGCCCGGGTGGCGGCAGCGGAGGCGACGAGCTCGTGGTGCATCGCCTGGTGGAGGTCCTGGTCGCTCAGCTCCTGCCTCGGCGTGGCGATGCCGCCGGAGACGAAGGGGAAGTGCGGCAACGAGTTGATCTCGTTGAAGGTGAGCCAGTACCTGACGCGGTTCCCGTAGCGCTGGAAGAGCGTGCGGGCGTAGTGCTCGTAGAAACCGATGAGCTCGCGGTCCGCCCAGCCGTTGTACTTCTCCGCCAGGCGCAGTGGGGTCTCGTAGTGGCTGATGGTGACCAGAGGCTCGATGCCGTGCCTCTCCAGCTCGTCCAGGACGCGGTCGTAGAAGGCCAGACCCGACTCGTTCGGCTCGGCCTCGTCGCCGTTCGGGAAGATGCGCGACCACGCGATCGAGAAACGGAAGACCTTGAAGCCCATCCGGGCGAACAGGGCGATGTCCTCGGCGTAGCGGTGGTAGAAGTCGATGCCCCCGAGCTTGAGATTGTCCGCCGTCGGGCCGTCGGTGCGCGGCCCGGCGACCCCTCGGGGGGTGACGTCCTGGACGCTCA
Organism: uncultured Propionibacterium sp.; assembly: GCF_963539965.1. Lineage (NCBI taxonomy): Bacteria > Bacillati > Actinomycetota > Actinomycetes > Propionibacteriales > Propionibacteriaceae > Propionibacterium > uncultured Propionibacterium sp. Next base: position 26,550 of record NZ_CAUTOU010000029.1, on the reverse strand, counting down.
GGCCCTTGCCATCGGCGTCGTAGGCGCCCTCGATCTGGTTGGCGGCGGTGGCCCCGCCCCAGAGGAAGCCGTTCGGGAAGGAGGGGACGAAAGTGGCAGTCATGCGATGGTGTTCCTTTCTCGTTTCGTGATGACCAGGGCGGTGGCGCCGGCGGCCAAGGTCCGCCCCGTGGCGCAGGCGCGGACGGGGCCGAGCGCGGCGGAATTGGTGACGAGCAGGACGGTGACCGTGGAGTGGCCGGCCGCCTCCACCCTTGCCAGGTCGACCGTGACGAGCTCCTGGCCGGCGTCGACGTGCTGGCCCTTGCCGACCAGGCAGGTGAAGCCGTCGCCCTTCATGGCGACGGTGTCGATGCCGATGTGGACGAGTACCTCGACGCCGTCGTCGGACCTGATGCCGATGGCATGGCCGGTCTCGGTCGCCACGACGACCTCCCCCGCCACCGGCGCCACTATCGTGCCGTCGGAGGGGATGATGCCGGCACCCCGGCCCATGGCTCCGGAGGAGAAGACCGGGTCGGGGACGTCCTCCAGGGCGATGACGCGGCCCGCTACCGGGGCTCCGATGGTACCGGTGTCGCCGGCCCCGTCGGTCCCGGCCGCGCCCCCCTCATCCCGGGAGTCCTCGGAGGGCTGTTCCGCGGTGTCCCCGGAGGAGGCCGGATCGTCCTTGACGCCGAAGAACCAGGTCAGGCAGAAGGCGATGACGCACGCCAGGACCACGCCGAGGGCCCACAGGGCGAAGTTCGGGGTTGACAGATAGGCCGGCACGCCGATGACCGAGGGGAACACGCCCGCCTGTTCGACGCGCCCGCCGGCGATGGCGCCGAGCGCGCCGCCGATCGCACCGCCGGCGATGCCGAAGTAGAGGGGGAGCTTGCGCGGCAGGTTGATGCCGTAGATGGCCGGCTCGGTCACGCCCGCGAGGAAGCCGGACAATGCGGCTGGTCCGGCCAGCTCCCGGGTCTTCCGGTCCCTGGTGCGGAGCATGACGGCGAGGGCCGCCGAGGCCTGGGCGAGGACGGCGGCCATGATCGGGCCGTAGATGAGGGAGTACCCGTTGGAGGTGATCTCCTGGGTCATGATCGGCACGAGCCCCCAGTGCAGGCCGAATATGACGAAGACCTGCCATAACCCGCCGATGACGATGCCGCCGAACACGGGGACGGTCTCGAACAGCCATTGGACGCCCGCGGCGATGGCATTGGCGATGTAGGTGGTGACCGGGCCGATGGTGAGCAGGGTCAGCGGCACCATGACGAGGGTTACGATCCACGGCGTCATGAAGCTCCGGAAGGAGCTGGGAATGTACTTCATGAGGACGCGCTCGAGGCGGCTCTGCACCCACACGGCAACGATGATCGGCAGTACGGAACTCGTGTAGGTCATGGTGACGAGCGGGATGCCGAGGAAGTCGTGGGAGCCGCCGTCGTTCATGGCGACGATGGACGGGTAGACGAGCGCGCCGGCGATCGCCACGGCGGTGAACTGGTTCGCCCTGAAATGACGGGCGGAGGTCACGGCCAGGACGATCGGCAGGAAGTTCATGAAGGCGTCCGAGGCGGCGTAGAGCACCGTGTAGGTGTCGCTCGTGTCGCTTATCCATCCGAAGGTGACGAACATGGCGAGGAACGCCTTGAAGAGGCCTGTTCCCGCCAGCGTCCACAGCATCGGGGAGAAGATGGCGGAGATGAGGGCGATGAAGGCGTCGAGCGGGTTCTTCTTCGCGGCGGGGGCCTCCTCGTCGGGAGTCGCCGCGAGATCGGGCAGCAGCTTCATGAGCTCCGCGTGGACCTCGGGCACCTCGTTGCCGATGACGACCTGGTACTGACCGCCGGCCTGGACGACGGTGACGACGCCGGCGGTTCCCTTGATGTCATCGGTCCGCGCCCTGGACTCGTCCTTGAGGGCGAAGCGGAGCCGGGTGGCGCAGTGCTCGAGGCTGCGGACGTTCTCCCCGCCCCCCAATTTGCCGAGCAGGTCCGGCGCCAGCGCCGCATAATCGATTCTTGGCATTCTGATCCTCCTCGATCAGTTGCGGCCAGCGGAAAACAAAAAGACCTGAGGTCTCCCCTGTGCGCACAGCACACGGGACGCCTCAGGTCTTGCCCCTTACCGGGTGACAATCCTGCGAACCGCAGTTCACAAATGATGTTAAGCGGGTCGAGGCTTCGTGGCAAGACCCCGGTGGAGCGTCTTCCGGGCCCGCGCGGCTACGGATCCGAATCCCCGCCCCGGGCGGGTCCGCGGCGCTCCATCCCAGCCTCGAGGCGGGCCAGGTGCATGGTCAGATAGGCCGTCTCGTCCTCGGAGACCTCGATTCCCAGGCGCAGCTCGAGCAGTTCGCGCACGCGCAGGGCCGTCTGGCGCGTCCGCGGCCGGGCTCGCCGCAGTGCGGCCGCGACGGCTCCGGCAGTGCCGTCCTCGACCTGCCCGCCGTTGCGCGCCCGGACGAGGAAGTATCGCAGATGGGCCGCGAACCGGGCCGCGTCGATGGAGTCCGCGTCGAAGTCCTTCCCGTAGACGCCGGCGAGGATCTCGAAGATCTGGGCGATGAGACGCGACTGGGCCCAGCTCCGCTCGGCCGAGGCGCTGTTGATGACGGCGTCGAAGAGGTGAAGGGCGAGGGCGATGGCCTCGCCGCGGGGCAGCTGGATCCCCTGGCGGGCGTTGAGCTCGTCGATCATGCGCTCGGCCAGGCGCAGTTCCTCGGGGTGGAGGTGGGCCACCTCCGCGCGCAGCGGGTAGTCCATGGCCAGGCCCTGGCGGATGCGTTCCATGGCCTGGTTGACATGGTCGACGACGGCGATGATGGTCGAGGAGGGGACGGGGGCGCCGAGCTCGCGGGTGGCGCGTACGAAGGCCTGCTCGATGAGACTGATGCGCTCGAGAGGGATGTCGGCGAGGATCTCGCCGACGGAGACGGCGTTCCGGGCAGGGACGAAGCGGCGCGCGACGCGTACCGGGTCGACGGGGTCGCCCGGTTTTCGCTGAAAACCGATGCCCCGGCCGGTGACGACCACCTCGCGGCCCAGCTCGTCGCGCGCCAGTACCACGTTGTTGTTGAAGACGCGCAGGACCTCCACACGGCCGATTGTGCCAGGCTCTGGGAGGCTCGGCCGGGCCGTACAGTTTTTTGCGCCCGACGGTTCTCGTCGCCGGTGCCGGTCCACGAGCAGCGGACCGGCACCGGCGGGTCAGGGCGAGTAGGCGGTGAAGCCCGTCTGCTGAGCGATCCAGGCGATGAAGGCCGAGGCGTCCTGGTTGGTGCCGTGCCCGGCGTCCCAGTACATGAGCGCATCGACGTCATCGCCCAGTCCCGTGGCCATGGCCGCGAGATCGGCGCAGATCACCGGCGAGGTGTCGGTGTCCGAGGTGCCCACGCGGATGAACCATTTCCTGGCGCGGCCCGGGTTGGCCTCGCGCAGGAAGTGCATCGGATTCATGAGCGTCAGCTTGTCGGGGATGTCCTGGTCGATGGTGGCGCTCTCGTCCCCGGTGGCCAGCTGCAGGCCGAAGTCCGTGAAATGCCGCGCATCGGTCGAGGCGTTGCCGAACAGGCCGTTCTCGGCGCTGGCCAGATCGGTCTGGTCGACGGCCGGGCACGGCTTGGAGCGCCCGACGTGCGACAGGAAGTCGGTGAAGCCGAAACTCGCCGAGGAATTCTCCCACGTGATCCAGGAATTGCTCGACAGATAGCTCTCGCGCTCGGAGCCCGACAGACCGGCCAGGTAGGTCGTGGCGGCCGGTTGCAGGTAGGTCCTGACCAGGTAGTCGCCGTAGTTGTCGGCCGTGAGCGTGCCGTAGTCGCCGACGCCCCTCAGACTCAACTCGTTCATGTAGTCGTCGAATCCGCCGGCGAGCTCGCCGGAGACGTCGGCATCGACCGCCGATCCGTTGTAGGGCTGGGAGCCGAAGGTCCACTCGTAGATGACGTCCTCGTGCTTGATGTCGGTCTGCGGGCAGTAGTCGGCCGAGCCGAAGACGGCGTCGGAGGCGTCGGCGGCGCCGATCTCGTCCAGATAGCCGGCGTAGAGATCGGAGCCGCCCGAGGCACCCAGCAGGGCCGACAGCGCGCCGCCCGCCGACGAGCCCGATGTGATGATGTGATCGGTGTTGCCGGGCAGCCTGCCCTGGTTGTGGTGGATCCAGCGGATCGCAGCCTTCAGGTCGACGATCTGGGCCGGGGCCTTGCCGATCCAGGTGCCGTCCGAGGACTGGGCGTCGCGGCCGCGGGCACCGGGGACGACCACGACGTAGCCGGCGGCCAGGGCGAGCTCGCCGTTGTCGACCCGCTGCCCGCCGTCGCCGACCGTGTCGCCGGCGCCGGAGGCGACGCCGTCCGTGCCCGAGCCGGAGTCCGAGTGGTCCGGGCCGCCGCCCGGGTCGCTCGGGGCGCTGCCGTCATCGGGCGGGGTGCCGGAGCCGGAGGCTCCTGGGGCGTTCCCGCCGGCCGCGCCGCTCAAGGCCGTCGCCGAGGAGTACCCGCCGATGTTCATCGCCACGACGATCGGGGCGTCCGAAGCGTCCCAGGCGGTGCCGTTGAGCGCAGTCGGCACCTTCACCGTCAGGCTCTGGTAAGTGGTGTCGACCGGGTCCAGGCAGTAGACGATCGAGTCGTACTGCTGGCAGGTCACCTCGACGTCGCCGGCATCGGTACTGACGGTCGTGGTCTGCTCGCTGCCCGCCGACGAGTCGAAATCGAGGGCCGAGAAGTCCCTCGTCGGACCGGCCGAGGCGGACCCCGACGAGTCGGATGCCGATGACGAGCAGGCGGTCAGCAGGGGCACGGAGGCGGCGGCGAGGGCCAGGCCGCTGAGCGTCGCACGTCGGGTGATGGGATGGTTGAATGCCTCATGCATGGGTCGAGGATGCGCAGCCCACCTGGGCGTTCCTTGTGCGGATCCTGTGGCCAGAACCGATCCTGGGGAGGTTCAGGGCCGAGGCCCCACCGTGGTCGCACCCGGCGTCCGCCGCCAGCAGCCGCGGGACGACCGACGGGAAGGTCGACTTGCCGGCGCCGCCGGCACAGACCAGCGCGACGATGCCGCCCACGGACGATAACCTGGCAGGACCATGTCGAGAGGAGCTCGAAGATGACCCGCAATGATCCCTTCGCCACGATGAGGGCCGTCCCGTCCCTCACCGTCACCAGCGCGACCGTTCGCGATGGGCAGAGGCTCGCCCCGCCCCAGATGTCGGGCCTGATGGGCGTGGCCGGTGGCGCCGACGTATCGCCCCAGCTGTCGTGGTCCGGTGCCCCGGACGGCACGAGGAGCTACGCCGTCACCATGTACGACCCGGACGCCCCGACCGGCTCGGGCTTCTGGCACTGGGTCGTGGCGAACATCCCCGCCACCTGCACGAGTCTGCCCGCCGGCGCCGGCGACGACACCGGCTCGGGGCTTCCGGACCGCGCCGTCCAGCTGCGCAACGACGCCGGCGACCCCCGCTACGTCGGGGCCGCTCCCCCGGCCGGTCACGGCCCGCACCGCTATTTCCTGACGGTCTTCGCCCTGGACACCGACCACGTCGATGTGAAGACCGATTCCACGCCGGCCTTCCTCGGGTTCACCATGTTCTTCCACACGCTGGCGCGCGGCTTCATCGTCGCCACTGCCGAGACGCCGGCCTCTTGACCGGGAGCCCGCGCGGGCGGCCCGGCCGGCCGCGGTGCACCGGGCCGTGACACGCCGCGCCGCAATGGTGGACAACTGGGACGCGGGAGGGCGATCCCTTAGACTGCTCCGGTGGGCAAGGTCGCGCTGAGGGAGAGAACCGGGCTGCTCGCCGTACTGCTGGTAGTCGTCGTCATCGCCGCCGCGAGCGCTGCGGGATACGGCCTGCGCATGGCCGATCACGGCCTGCCCGGCGCGAGTGTCGCCGGTCAGTCGATCGCCGGCGAATCCGTCGAGCAGGTGCGCGCCTCCATCGAGCAGCGCGCCAGGGACCTGGCCGTCGTCGTCACCATGGACGACCAGGAGTACCGCGCTCCCCTGTCCGCGCTCGGCGTGCGCGTCGACGCCCAGGCCACCGTCGACCAGGCCTTCGCGGCGAACGGATCGGTCGCCGCGCGCTTCACCGCCATCGTCCGCGGAAGGGACACTCCGGCCGTCGTCACCGTCGACCAGGATGCCCAGAAGGCCTACCTCGACGACCTCGCGGCCCGTCACGGCGCGACCGCCAGGGACGCCTCCTTCTCCTTCTCGACCGGTGAGGGCATCTTCGCCGTCACGCCCGGGGAGAAGGGCAGGGGCTATGACATGAGTTCCGTCGCCGACGCCGCGTCCAGGGCCGGGTGCTCGCTGACCGGGCAGTCGCTGGCCCTGACGCTCACCGAGGTGGAGCCGGCCGTCACCACCGAGCAGGCCCGGGCCGGGGCCGACGCCGCCAACGCCCTCATCGCGCCGGACGTCTCGGTGACCGCTGATGACGGCACCGTCATCACCGCCACCGCGGCCGACAAGGCCGCCTGGGTGAGCACCACCGACCAGGACGGGCGCCTTGCCGACCCGGGCATCGACCGGGCCAGAGTGGCCGAATGGGTGAGCAGCGCCGCCGCCGGCACCAACGCCGATCCGGTCAACGGCTCCCGTCTGGTGAACTCCTCCGGTGACGTGCTGCGCGTCACCGCCCTGAGCGCCGACGGGAGATCCGTCAACAACGCCGATGCGATCGCCCGGCAACTCGCCGACGCACTGGATGCCGGCCGGTCCTACTCCGGCGTCTTCACCTACGACGCCGTCGAGGCGCAGAACACCGACAAGGTCATCGCCGACGGCGCCGAGAACCTCCCCTACCAGGCCGCCCCCGGCGAGCGCTGGCTCGACGTCGACCTCGGCAGCGACACGGTCACCGCCTACATCGGCGCGGACGCCCAGGCCACGATGCTCATGGTTCCCGGCAGGCCCGGCATGGAGACCGTCACGGGCACCTACCACGTGTACCTGAAGTACGAGTCCCAGACGATGCGCGGCACCAACGAGGACGGCACCGCCTGGACCGCCCCCGGCGTCGAATGGGTCACGTACTTCTACGGCTCCTACGCCCTGCACGCCGCCCCGTGGCAGCCCTCGTTCGGCTGGGACGGCCCCGGCGGCTCGCACGGCTGCGTCAACATGTCGACTTCTGACGCCCAATACGTCTTCGCCTTCGCGCCCGTGGGCACGGCGGTGGTCAGCCACTACTGAGCCGGCGCGACCCGGGTCGGCCCGGCGGGGCCACCGCCACCGGGCGGTGGCCCGTGCCGATCGTTGCGAATGAGGCCGCTGATCCTCCCGGGCGAGTGTGGTGCGGGCGCCGGTCAGTCGTGCGCGGCGGCCTCGACCAGTCCGTCCACCCAGGCCTGGTGCCCGTTGAGCATGGGATTGGGGCGCTGGCGGGCCAGTCCTGCGGCGGGTTCGCCGATCTGGGACTCCTGGGTGAGGATGCGCACACGGCCCCCGGGCAGGTCCTCGACGAGCCAGGCGTGCAGCACGTCCAGCCGTTCAGCGGGCGAGCCCTCCTGGCGGGCCGTCCACGACAACCTCCCGGGGCGTCCGGGGGCCGGGGCGTCGAACTGCACGACGGTGGCGTCCAGGGGCGGGAAGCCGAAGGTCGCGAAGCTGAAGTGCACGCCCTGGGCGAGCACCGGGCCCTGGCCGTCGGGGAAGCTGATGTCGCTGACGTTGTCGTAGTAGTCCTCCCAGCGGGAGGTGTCGGTCAACGGGCCCCACACCCGGGCGGCGCTCAAACCGGGCACGACGGCCTCATTCGAGACGAAGTTGTCGGTGGTGCCCGGCAGATAGCGCTGCGGCCACGCGACGGCATTCTGCACCGGGCCCGGGAGCCGCTCGACCAGCGCCCGGGCCAGGGGCTCGGCCGAGGCCGGGTTCTGGCCGGTCAGGACATTGCGATCGGTCTCGACGTGCGCGGCCCACGGAGCCCCGGCGCGGAAATCCGCGCCCGCCGCGCGCAGGCGCGACTCCACCAGCCAGGACAGCTTCGGGGCGAGACCGGACAGGGCTTCCTCCTCGTCGGTGAACGAGGTGAGCGCGTAGCCTGCGAACGGGCTACGGCCCTCGCCGTCGGTGGCCGACAGCAGCGCGGCCGGGCCGTGGCAGACGGCGGCGACCGGCCGACCGGCGGCCATCAGGGCCCTCAGGACGCGGCCCGCGTCGGCGTCGGCGGCCAGATCCTCCATCGGGCCATGACCGCCGGGGACGAAGACCGCGTCGAACCCGGCCGGGTCGACGTCGGCCAGGGGCACCGGGTGGGCGAACTCGTAGGCCCCCTCGGCGGCGGCCCGCAGCCCGGGCGAGTCCGCACTGGAGGGATCGACCGGAGGGACGACGCCGCCGGGCGTGGCTACGGCGACCTCGTGGCCGGCTGCGGTGAGCACCTGCAGGGGCTCGACGGCCTCGTTGGCCCAGAAGCCGGTGGGAATGCGGGAGCCGTCGGCGAGGGTGAACTCGTCGGCCCCGGTCATGATGAAGAGCACTCGGCTCATGACTGTCACCTCGGAAAAGAGCGGTTCCGCGCCCGCAGGAGTGCCGGACGGCGGTTTTGATATCGCGAGACTAACCACTTGAGCCATAAGCACACCAATAGTATTTTCTATCATCGACATTGATATTCCTATGTTGAATGCGGCTACCCTCGGACCATGAGGACGACCCCCGGGACAGCGACAGGATCCCGCAGAGCCTCGACCTGAACCTCCTGCGCACCTTCCTCGTCGTCTACCGCGCGGGCTCGTTCACCGCAGCGGCCTCCCGTCTGGGCCTGTCGCAGCCGACGGTCACGACGCAGGTGCGCAGTCTTGAGAAGCGCCTCGGCGCACCCCTCTTCCGCCGGCTGCCGCGCGGGGTCGAGCCGGTGCCGAGGGCGCACGACCTGGCCAGGCGGATCGGCCCGCCGCTGGACGCCCTGGCCGGTCTCGACGAGCATGCGGCCTCGTCGTCCCACCGCGTGCCCGTCAGGCTGGCCGGCCCCTCCGAGGTGCTGTGCACCCGCGTCATGCCTGCACTGGCGCCGCTCGTCGCACGGGGCGTGCAGTTGCGCGTCGGCCAGGGCCTCACCGATCCCCTGCTGTCCCGCCTGCGCGCAGGCGCGGAGGATCTCGTCATCGCGACGCGCCGACCCCGGGGCCAGGCGCTGACCTCCGAGCCTCTGTGGGACGAGGTCTACGTACTGGTCGCGGCACCGCGATGGGTGCCCGATCGACGGACAGGGGTCGAGGAGACGGCCGACCTGCTGCGCGGCATCCCCCTGGTCGGCCTGGACGAGCAGCTGCCCATCGTCCGCAGGTACTGGCGCACCGTGCTGGGCCGGCCGGTTCCGGGGGCCGGGGTGGGCCTGACGGCGCCGAATCTTCATGCGCTCGTGGCGGCCGTGGCCGGCGGGGCCGGCTACTCGGTGCTGCCCCGGTCGCTGTGCCTGGAGCATCTGGCGGCCGGGCGCATGGTGCTCGTCCACGATCCCGACGTGCCCCCGCTCAACACGTTCTTCCTCGTGCGCAGGCCGGGCTCGGAGACGAACCCCGATGTGCGCACCGCGGCGAACGCGATCACGGCCATCGAGACCGGCTGACCGCCCGCGGCGAAGGGTCTCGCGCGGTCAGCGGCTCTTCCGCTTGGCGCGGGCGCGGGCCTCGATGTGCACCGGCGAGCCGGCGAAACCGAACTCCTCGCGCAGGCGGCGCTCCACGAAGCGCACGTAGCCCGCGTCCAGTTGGCCCGAGGTGAACAGGATGAAGGTGGGCGGACAGCTCTGGGCCTGCGTGCCGAACAGGACGCGGGGCTGCTTGCCGCCGCGCACCGGGTGCGGGTTGGCGGCGACGAGCCGGCCCAGGAAGGCGTTGAGCCTGCCGGTGGGAATGCGGGTGGCCCAGCCCTCCAAGGAGGTGCCGACGGCCCTGGCCAGGCGCTGCACGCCCCGGCCGGTCAGGGCCGAGATGTTCACGGTGGGCGCCCAGGCCCAGGCGTGCAGGTCCCGTTCGGTCTCGCGCCCGAGGTAGCGCCGACGCTCCTCGTCGACGAGATCCCACTTGTTGAAGGCGATGACCATGCCGCGGCCGGCCTCCTCGACGCCGGAGAGGATCTTCAGGTCCTGCTCGCTGACGGGCTGGGCGGCGTCGATGACGACGACGCAGACCTCGGCGCGCTCGATGGCGGACTGCGTGCGCAGCCAGGCGTAGTACTCCGAGCCGCTGGCCTCCTTGACGCGCCGGCGGATGCCGGCCGTGTCGACGAGGCGGAAGGGCTCGTCGCCGATCTCGACGAACTCGTCGACGGGGTCGACGGTGGTGCCCGACACCTCGGAGACGACCGAGCGCTCGGCCCCGGCCAGCTTGTTGAGCAGGGAGCTCTTGCCGACGTTGGGCTTGCCGACGACGGCGATGCGGTGCGGACCGGAGGCCTCGTCCCCGGCCCGCGGTGCGGACCGGGCGGGCAGCACGTCGAGCAGGCGGTCGAGCAGCTCGCCCGAGCCGCGCCCGTGCAGGGCCGAGACAGCATGGGGCTCGCCCAGGCCGAGGCTCCACATGGCCGCGGCGTCGGCCTCGAACTGGGGGGCGTCCACCTTGTTGGCGACCAGCACGACGGGCTTCTCCGAGCGGCGCAGGATGCGCACGACGGCCTCGTCCTCGTCGGTGGCGCCGACGGTGGCGTCCACGACGAACAGGACCGCATCGGCCAGTGAGACGGCCAGCTCGGCCTGCTCGGCGATCATGGCGGTCATGCCCCGGGCGTCGGGGACCCAGCCGCCGGTGTCGACGAGCGCGAACTCGCGGCCGGCCCACTCGGCGTCGTAGCTGACGCGGTCGCGGGTGACGCCGGGCGTGTCCTGAACGACGGCCTCGCGGCGGCCGAGGATGCGGTTGACCAGGGTGGACTTGCCCACGTTCGGCCGCCCGACGACCGCCACGACCGGGCGGGAGGGCGCTGCTGCTTCGGATGCGGGCTCGGACATGGCCCCAGGCTATCCGGTGATCGGGAAGGATCCCGCCCGTCGGCCCGACTCGTGTCGAGCCCCGGGCGAACCGGTACGAGGGCGCTCGGGACAGGAGGCCTGCGTGGGCAAGTGGTCCGAGCAGATGCCGGAGATCACGAGACTGCGCGCCGGGCTTCGGGAGGCTGCGCGCCGAATTGTCGTGCCGGGCCGGGGTCACCGAGGAGAGGACGGATCCGGGTCGCCCTGACATGTCTTCGAGGGTTCTGGTGCGGACAGCTCCGGATCGGTGTACCTTGTGACCGCCGGGTTCCTTGACTCAGGGCGGCGCTGAGGGGTTGCCGTCACACGACCGGAGCCGGTGTCCCTCCGAGAGGGCGGATAAGAACATCTGAGGGACTTCTCATGACAACGGTGACCGGACGCATCGCGCGGATAAGACAGCCGCGTGGCGGGTATCTCCCACTACGGGGGTTTCGAGTTCGCGACATGGACGGGAACGGAGAGATCATCTCCCCTGAGAACATCGACGCGGGCCTGGTCGGCGCCGCGGTCGATTACCTCACACGTCTTGTGATCGACGCTGAACCCAGTGCTGCACTCGACGTGTCCCTGCGTGGGGCGCATCTCGTCGGAGATGACGTCGGAGCACGGGAACTGATCGAGCACCTGGATGGCCTGACGGATGACTCGATAACCGCTGCATGTCGGCTGGCCGGCTACGACGTGGCCTACCGAGCGGGGACGGAGTGGTACAAGCCGGTGAAAGACATGGAGCCCGACGAGAACACTGTCGGGAACATTCGTGCCATGGTCGAACGGATGATCTCCTTCCTGCATGCGAACTCATGGTTTCGACTTCGAAGGCGGCTACACGGAGACCATCGATGCCGGGGGCGGTGACCTGTTGACCTCGGACACGCTGTGGGACATCAAGACCTCTCGCCGCAGACCGCAGGCCAAGGACACGCTCCAGGTCCTCGTCTACTGGATCATGGGCATGCATTCCGTGCATCCCGAGTTCCAGGCACTTGATCACCTTGGTATCGTCAATCCCCGCTTGGGAAAGGCTTGGTCGTTCGCGACCACTGGCGTCCCCGATGATGTTCTTGGGCTGGTGTCAACAAGGGTCATTGGTTATGACGCCTGACTCCGCGGCGGAATGAGCCCTGACTTCGACCGAGGCGAGAACGGCGGGTCGAGGGGCTGTCTCGCCGGGGACGTCGCCGATGAGCTGCGGGGTTGTTGGCCCAAGGCCGCTCATGAGATGGGCGAGGACCGGACTCTTGTCGGTGCCCGCTGCCGGGAGATCTGGTGGGACTGAGCCGGGCGCTCGTTCAGCTCCGCTGCTCCGGAATCATCGCGACGACCTCATCGATGACCTCGCCCAGGCCCAGGTGCGTGGTGTCCAGCAGCCGCACGCCCTCGGCGGGAGCCTCGAACCGACTGACGGCCGAATCCTTGCGGTCGCGATCCACGATGGACGAGACGACCCGCTCGTGGCCAGCGGCCCCGGCCAGCTCGGCCTCGCGGCGGGCGATGCGGGCCGCCGGGTCGGCCACCATGAGCAGGCGCAGCTGGGCCTGCGGCCACACGACGGTGGTGACGTCACGGCCCTCGGCCACGATGCGGCCCGAACCGGCGATGATGCTGCGCATCTGGTCGGTCAGCAGCTCGCGGATGGGGATGACGCGCGCCACCGAGCTGACGTGCTCGGCGATCACCGGCTCGCGGATGGCGGCTGTGATGTCGCGCCCGTCGACCACCACGCGCGGATCGGCCGGGTCGAGGCCCATCCGCAGCTCGGCGCCCCGGGCGCGCTCGATCATGGCGCCCTCGATGGTCATGTCGACGCCGCCGGTCATGCAGGCCCAGCTCATGGCCCGGTACATGGCGCCGGTGTCGAGGTAGTCCAGACCGAGCCGGACGGCCACTCCCCTGGCGGTCGACGACTTGCCGGCCCCGCTGGGCCCGTCGATGGCGATGACGAGTTCGTCTGTCTGGGCCATGGGGTGCTCCTTGCTCGGTGTTCCGCCAACCCGGGATCCTGGGCGTGCCGGCTCCCCCTCAGATTAGGGCTGAGGGGCGGCTCGGCGCATACCGACAGGCGGATCGGGGTCGGGCCCGGATCATCGGCGAGAGGCGCGATCCCCGCCCGCATCCGGTGATGCGCCGTTCGGAGCGCCCGCCTCTCAGTCCCGCAGCGTCCAGCCCTTCTCGTCCATCGCCTTGCGCAGGTCCTGAGCCTGCTCGGCCTCGACCGCGATCGACAGGTAGCCGACCTCGCGGTCCATGCCGTGCTCGATCGACAGGTCCTCGACGTTGACGCCCTGGCCCACGATGTCGACGAAGAGCCTGGCCAGCGCGCCGGGGGCGTCGGGGATCTCGACGACGACGCGCTCCAGTGCCTTGCCGGCCGGGCGGCCGTGCTTGCCGGGCAGCGCGGCTACGCCTCTCTGCCCGCGGGCGATGAGGTCGCCGATCGTCCCGATGTCGTCCAGCCCGTCGATGACCCGGTCGAGGTCGTCGCGGATCGCTCGCAGCTGGGTGGAGATCTCGGCGCGGTTGCCGGTGATGATCTGGCGCCACAGGCCGGGGTCGGAGCCCGCGATGCGGGTGACGTCGCGCACGCCCTGCCCGACCAGGCGCAGGTCCTCGGGGGGCACGGTCGCCAGCCGGGCCGCCGTGAGCGAGCTCATGATCTGCGGCACATGGCTGATCTCGGCGACGGCCCGGTCATGATCGGCCGGGCCCAGGCTCACCGGACGGGCCCCGCAGATGCCGACGAGCCGCTCGACCGTCCGGACGGCCTCGGGCGAGCCGGTGCCCTCGGCGATCACCCAGGTGCGGTCGGCGAACAGGTGCGGACGGGCGGTGAGCGGTCCGGAGAACTCCGAGCCGGCCATCGGGTGCGAGCCGACATAGCGGCGCAGATCGGTGCCCATCGCCTCCAGGTCGGCCAGGATCGGCTGCTTGACGCTGGCCACGTCGGCGACGACGGCGTTGCGGTAGTGCTTGAGGGCCCGCGCGACGGTGGGCGCGACGACGGCAGGCGGGACGGCCACGATGACGAGCCGCACCTTGGAGGCCATCGTCGCCTCCACCGAGCCGGCGCCGACCCCGGCCGCGACGACGGCGTGCGAGCGGTAGCGGTCGCGCAGGCGCACGTCCACGCCCGCCTCGGTGAGCGCGCAGCCGATCGAGGCCCCGATCAGGCCCGCGCCGATGATCACGGTGGGGCTCAGCGTCTCCGCGTCGGGATGCCTGGGCGCCATCAGGCCTCGTCCCCCATCAGCCCGGCGATGCGCCGGCCGTCCAGGCGCACGAAGGTGCGGCGGCCGAGACGCGAGCGGTCGAGCAGGGCGACCTCCAACTCGCCGGCGTTCACGGCGCCGCCGGTGCGCAGGGCGGCGACGGCCGCGCGCAGGGCACCGGCCAGTGACCCGTTCGCGTCGTGCCGGTCCCTCATGGCCCCGATGACGGGATCGGTGTGGCCGCCCATCACGGCGAAATCGCCGGCCTGCGAGATGGAGCCGTCGAAATTGATGACGAACAGGCGGTCCTGCTCGGGGTCCCCGCCCAGCTCGGCGACGCACAGCTGCACCTCGAAGGGCTTCTCGGTCCCGGAGCTGAAGGACGTCCCGAGCAGCTGCGCATAGGAGTTGGCCAGACCGCGCCCACTCACGTCGGCCCGGTCGTAGGCGTAGCCCCGCAGGTCGGCGTAGCGGATGCCCTGCACGCGCAGCGCCTCGAACTCGTTGTAGCGCCCCACGGCGGCGAAGCCGATGCGGTCGTAGATCTCGGAGATCTTGTGGAGGCTGCCCGAGGGGTTCTCGGCCACGAGGACGATGCCGTCGGCGCAGTGCGCGGCGATGACCGAGCGGCCGCGGGCGATGCCCTTGCGCGCGAAATCGGCCCGGTCCCTCATCATCTGGTCGGGTGAGACGTAGAACGGAATGCTCATCGCGGCTCCTCCCCCGCACCTTCAGGGCTCCCCCTGCGGCCCTCGATCATTTCGGCGACGAGCCCGCCGACGCGCTCGGGCGCCCACTCGTCGAGCCCGTCCGGGCCGACGGAGGCGACGGTCGGATAGATGGCGCGCATGGTGTCGGGCCCACCGGTGGCCGAGTCGTCGTCGGCGGCGTCGAACAGGGCCTGCAGGGCGACCATGGCGGCCTGCTCCTGGTCGAGGCCGGGACGGTGGAGTTTCTTCAGCGAACCGCGGGCGAAGGCCGAGCCCGAACCGATGCAGGCGAAGGAGCCCTCCTCGTAGTGGCCGCCGGTGGCGTCGTAGCCCATGATCCGCCCGGATCCGGCGTGCTCGTCCCAGCCGGCGAGCAGCGGCACGATGACGAAGCCCTGCACGGCCAGGCCGAGGTGGTCGCGGATCATGCCGCCCAGGCGGTTGGCCTTGCCGTCGAAGCTGAGCGGGGCGCCCTCGATCTTCTCGTAGTGGGCCAGCTCGACGCCGAACAGCTTGGCCAGGTCGACGGCGAAGCCGGCCGAACCGGCGATGCCGACCAGAGTGGCCTCGTCGACCGCGAAGACCTTGCGGATGTCGCGTTGGGCGATCTGGCTGCCCTGGACGGCGCGCCGATCGCCGGCCATGAGCACGCCGTCGGCGTGGGCGAGGGCGAGCACGGTCGTGCCGTTTGCGGCGAGCCGCTCGGGCCGGTCCGCGCACGGCAGGCTGCCGGGGCTGGTGCGGGCCACGAGGTCGGCGAACGACTCGTTCGTCCGCGCCCAGAACTCGCGCGCGTCATCTGGATCTGTTCGGTGGATCATCGTCCTCACCCTATCGGGGATGTGTCAGCGGGCACGGCGGCGCAGCGCCGTGCGGACGGCCGGGGCGATCTGGCCGGCCTCGTCGGTGGCGCGGCGCCGGTTCGCCTCCAGGTGCTCGGCTGCGACATTGCGAGGGACGGGGCCGTGGTAGTCGGGTCCGTAGGCGCCGGGCGCGGGGCGGCGTTTCTTGACCGGGGCCGCGACGCCCGGGGCCATGCGGCGGCTGATGACGAGGAAACCGGTATGGGCGCTCGTGCCGTGACCGGGGCGGATCGCCAGGCCTTCGGCGTGCCATTCGCGCACGGTGGTCTCGGTGATCGCCGGCTCGGTGAGGCCGCCGTGGTGGCGCAGCTGGTCGGCGACGCGCCCCATCTGGGTGGTCGTCGTGACGTAGCAGCACAGCAGGCCCCCGGGCACGAGGCGCCCGGCCACGGCGTCGACGCAGTCCCAGGGGCGCAGCATGTCGAGGATCGCCCGGTCGACCGGCTCGTCGGCGATCGTCTCGGCCAGGTCGCCGATGCTGACCGTCCAGCCGGGGTGCGGGCGCCCGAGGAACTCCTCCACGTTGTCCTGGGCCACCTGGGCGAACTCGGCGCGGCGCTCGTAGGAGTGCAGGCTGCCGGTCGGGCCGATGGCGCGCAGCAGGTACAGGCTCAGGGCGCCCGAGCCGACGCCGGACTCCAGTACGCGGGCGCCGGGGAAGATGTCGGTCCGCAGCACGATCTGGGCCGCGTCCTTCGGGTAGACGACGGCGGCCTCGCGCGGCATCGAGACCGTGTACTCGTGCAGCAGCGGGCGGAAGACGGTGAACTCCAGGCCGCCGGCCGTGCTGACGATGATGCCCTGCGGCCTGCCGATGATGTCGTCGTGCGCCAGGGCCCCCTTCGTCGTGTGGAAGATCCTGCCCGCCTCGAGCAGCAGCGTGTGGCGGTGGCCCTTCACGTCGGCCAGCGTCACCCGCTCGCCGGCGCGGAGCGGCCCGCGCTGGACGCCGGACAGGTCCGCTGGATCTATGCTCATGAGTGCCCCTCGTGATCGGCCGGCCCTCGGTGGACTGGGTCGAGTGCCAAGACTAGTTGCCCGCGCCGGCGTCATCCGGGACGGGCGCGGCCAGGTGAGCGCGGACGGCCCGCTCCAGCTCGTCGATGGTCAGCCCGGCGAGGGAGACGCGGCGCAGCTGGCCCGGGGTCTGCGGCAGCGGGACGACCGAGGGCACGCCGACCACTTGGGCGCCCGCGCGCTGGCCGGAGGCGCAGCCGGTCGGCGAGTCCTCGAGGACCACGCAGTGGTGGGGGCGGACGTCGAGCATGCGCGTGGCGAGCAGGTAGCCGTCCGGGTCGGGTTTGCCGCGGGCGACCATGGGGCCGGTGACGATCGCCTCGAACATGCCGGCGGCGCCGATCACCGCCAGGCCCGCGTCGATGAGCCTGGCCTGGCTGGCCGAAACGATGGCGTTCGGCACGCCCGCCGCCCGGGTGCGATCCAGCAGCTCCAGTACCCCTGGCATGGGCGCCCCCTCGGAGCGCAGATGCTCCACGACGGCGTCGGTGACGTCGTCGTAGACCTCCCGGGCCGTGAGCGAGGGGTCGGCGCCGTACTCCACGAGTCGGTCGCGCATGGCCCCGCCGGAGGTCGTCCATGCCGCGCCGGCGTAGCTGCGGGCCTCCTCGGCCGGCCACGGCGCACCGCGGCCCCTCATGTACTCGGTCTCGGCGGCGAACCACATCGGCTCGGTATTGATGAGGGTGCCGTCGAAGTCCCACAGCACCGCCTCGAGGGCGCGTGGGGAGATGTCCATGTCACCGGATGCGGAAATCACGTCGTCGATTCTCCCAGTTCTCCCGGTGGACAGGCCGATCGGAGCACGCGACTGCGGCCGATCCGCGGCCGCGGCCGCGGCCGCTAGCCTTCTGACAGACGATCCGCATCGATTCCAAGGAGCAACGATGAGCGAGTCCGACAGCACGCGCCCCACGCCCGGCCCGGACCGGGACGGGCCCGACCGGGAGTTCTCCGAAGTCCCCGAGAGGAGCGACTCCCCCGGCGGTGGCGCGTCGTCGGGCGCCTACGAGCCCGATCCGACCCTCCTGCCGCCGCCGACACCCGTCCAGTACGCCTCGGCGCCGAAGCAGTCCGGCTTCAGAAGAGGCTTCGGCGCAGGCATGGGAGCGGCCCTCGGCGTCGGCGCCGTCCTGTGCGCGCTGAGCCTGCTGAGCGGCATCGCCGTGATCGCCATCGCCCAGCCCGGCAGGGCCAACACGAGCGCGGGCACCACGGCGACCAGGACCATCTGGGGCGATGCGGGCGCCGCCCACACCCTGCGCGCCGTCGAGGTGACCGGGACGATCGAGACGACTGGCGGGCCCACCAGCTCGCTGTACACGAGCACGACCTACGGCTACGACGTGGCCGACATCATCGACGGTCTCGGAGCGGACGACGCCGACGGGCTGCTCCTGCTCATGGACACCCCCGGCGGTACGATCCCCGGCGCCCGCGCCATAGCCCAGGCCGCCGAGCGGTACAAGGAGCGCACCACCCACCCCGTGATCGCCTATGTCACGGGCACCTCGGCCTCCGGTGGGATGTACGCGATGGCCGGCGCCGATCACATCTATGCGGACCAGGGCACGATGATCGGCTCGATCGGCGTCATCATGGGACCGTTCGTCCACTACAACGGGGTCACCCAGATCGACAACGGAATCCTCTCGGGCGGCGTCTCGGCCGAGTCGATCGAGCAGTTCTACCTGACTCAGGGCACCGCCAAGGACTTCGGCAATCCCTTCCGCGACATGACCGACGAGGAGCGGGCCAACTACACCAACGGCATCGCCCGCGAGTACGACGCCTTCGTCCAGTGGGTCTCCGATGCGCGCGGCATCGGCCCCGACGTGATCCGGGGCGAGCTGGGCGCCTACATGTTCGACGCCCAGACCGCCGTCGACAGGAACCTGGCCGATGCCGTGATGGACCGTGACGAGGCCTTCCGCCAGGCGGCCGTGGATGCCGGAGCCGATCCCGACGACACGAGGATCCTCACCGACACGACACCGGGCGCCCTGTCACGCATCTTCGGCGCGGACTCCTCGCGGGTCTTCGCCCACGGCAGCCCGATGACGAGCGGTACCGCCGCCAGCGAGTTGTGCACCTCGTCGACGACGGTCTTCGCCTGGTCCGCCAACCCGCTCCTGGCGTGCGGCGGCTGAGCCGCCAGAGGCCAGAGGACGATGCAGGGTCCGGTACGCAGGAGCGCGCCCGGCCGCCGCCTCAGCGGACGCTGAAGTAGCCGGCCTGCGGGTGCGTCAGGATGATCGCGTCGGTCGACTGCTCGGGGTGCAGCTGGTACTCCTCGCTCAACTCGACGCCGATGCGCTCCGCACGCAGCAGATCGGCTATGGTCGCGCGCTGGGCCAGGTCGGGGCAGGCGCCGTAGCCGAAGCTGTAGCGCTCGCCCCGGTAGGCCTGGTCGCGCAGCACGGCCGCGACGTCCCCGTCCTGCTCGGCGATGCCCAGCTCGACGCGTATGCGGCGGTGCCACAGCTCAGCCAGGGCCTCGGCCAGCTGCACCGACAGGCCGTGCAGCTCCAGGTAGTCGCGGTAGGAATCGGACTCGAACAGCGACCGGGTGGCCTGCGACAGACGCGGACCCATCGTGACGAGTTGCAGGACCAGCGTGTCGGGGCCGAACCGTTCGGCCTCGGCGCGGTTGCGGAAGAAGTCGGCCAGGCACAGCCACGGGTCGCGGCCCTGGCGCGGAAACTCGAAGTCCGCCACGACGGCGTCGAGGTCGTCGGGTCGCCGCGGGTCGACGACATGGACGCGCCCGCCGGAGCTCCAGCACGGGAAGTAGCCGTAGACGACGCCCGGCACCGCCCACTGCTCGGCCCTGATACGGTCGAGCCAGGTGCGCAGGTGCGGGGCGCCGTCGCTGGCCACGATGTCCTCGTAGGAGTGGCTGTCGTCGGCGCGCAGACCCCAGCGCCCGCGGAACAGTGCCCTCTCGTCGAGCCAGGCGGCGATCCCGTCCAGGCCGATGCCCTTGGCCAGATGGGTGCCCCAGAACGGGGCCGCCGGGATCTCGATGCCACCGGGTACCGGCCTGGTGACCCTCGAGCGCTCGGGGACGGGCCCGGCGGCAGCGACCCCCCTCCGCTCGGGCGGCACGCGGCGCTCGCGCGGGGCCGGCAGGGCCGCGTCCGGGTCGCCGCCCTTGACGGCCATGATCGCCTCCATGAGCGCCAGGCCCTCGAAGGCGTCCCTGGCGTAACGCACCTGGCCGCTGAACCCGTTCGCCAGGTCGCGCTCGACGAAGCCGCGGGTCAGGGCGGCGCCGCCGAGCAGCACCGCGTACTTCCCGCCCAGGCCGCGGTGATCGAGCTCGGCGAGGTTGTCGCGCATGACCATCGTCGACTTCACGAGCAGACCGCTCATGCCGATGGCGTCCGCGTCGTTGGCCTCGGCCGCGGCGATGATCGCGTCGATCGACTGCTTGATGCCCAGGTTGACGACCCGGTAGCCGTTGTTCGAGACGATGATGTCGACCAGGTTCTTGCCGATGTCGTGGACGTCGCCCTTGACCGTGGCGAGGACGAGGGTCCCCTTGCCGGTCCTGACGGCGGCGCCCATGTGCGATTCGAGATGGGCGACGGCCTGCTTCATCGTCTGGGCCGAGGCCAGGACGAAGGGCAGCTGCATACGGCCCGAGCCGAAGAGCTCGCCGACCTCCTTCATGGCGCCCAGCAGGTCGTCGTTGATGATGTCCAGCGGCCCGCGGGTCGCCAGGGCCTCGTCGAGATCGGCGTCCATGCCATCGGCCTCGCCGTCGACGATGCGCCGGTGCAGACGCTCGGGCAGGGGCAGGGCGGCCAGCTCGGCCGCGCGCCCGGCTCGCAGGTCGGCCGTCGAGACGCCCTCGAAGAGCTCGAGCATGCGCGCCAGCGGATCATAGCCCTCGGCGCGCCGGTCGTGGACGAGGTCGAGCGCGACCTCGCGCTGTTCGTCGGGGACGCGGTCCATCGGCGTGATCTTCGCGGCGTGGACGATGGCCGAGTCCAGGCCGGCCTCGACGGCCTCGTGCAGGAAGACCGAGTTGAGCACGACGCGGGCTGCCGGGTTGAGACCGAAGGAGATGTTCGAGACGCCGAGCATGGTGTGCACGCGCGGATGGCGCCTGGTGAGCTCGCGGACGGCCTCGAGCGTCTCGATGCCGTCGCGCCGGGTCCCCTCCTGCCCGGTGGCGATCGGGAAGGTGAGGCAGTCCACGAGTATGTCGGCCTCGTCCATGCCGTAGTCACCGGTGAGCTTGGCGATGAGGCGCTCGGCCACGCGCACTTTCCACCGCGCGGTGCGGGCCTGGCCCTCCTCGTCGATGGTCAGGGCGACGACGGCGGCCCCGTGCTCGGCCACCAGCGGCATCACCGTGTTGATGCGCGAGTCCGGACGGTCGCCGTCCTCGAAGTTGACCGAGTTGACGATGGCGCGCCCGGCCAGGTGCTCCAGGCCGGCGCGGACCACCTCGGGCTCGGTCGAGTCGATCATGATCGGTAGCGTCACGTCGGCGGCGAAGCGCCCGGCCAGTGCCGCCATGTCCTGCCCGCCATCGCGTCCGACGTAGTCGACGCACAGGTCCAGGACGTGGGCGCCCTGACGGGCCTGGGCGCGGGCGATCTCGACGCAGCCGTCCAGGTCGCCTGCGAGCATCTTCTCGCGGAAGGCCTTGGAGCCGTTGGCGTTGGTGCGCTCACCCACCGCCAGGTAACTGGTGTCCTGCTTCAGCTCGGTCGGCGAGTACAGGCTCGAGACGGCGTTGAGGTGATCGGGGCGGCGTTCGAGGACGGGACGGTCGATGCCGATGGCCCGGCGCAGGGCCGCGATGTGGTCGGGCGTCGTGCCGCAGCATCCGCCGACCAGGCCCAGACCGAAGTCCTGCGTGTACTCCAGCAGGCTGTCGGCGAGCTCATCGGGCGCCAGCGGATAGCGGGCGCCGGCCAGCGTGATCTCGGGCATGCCGGCGTTCGGCATGGCCATGATCCCGCAGCGCGCGTGGGCCGACAGGGTGCGCAGGTGCTCGCGCATCTCAGCCGGGCCGGTGGCGCAGTTCATGCCGATCATGTCGACACCGAGCGGTTCCAGGCTCACCAGGGCCGCGCCGATCTCGCTGCCGACGAGCATCGCGCCGGTGGTCTCGACGGTCACCGAGGCGATGATCGGCAGGTCGGTCCCGGCTCTGGCGCAAGCGCGCTTGGCGGCGATGATCGCGGCCTTGGCCTGGAGCAGATCCTGGCAGGTCTCGAGCTGGATGCCGTCGATGCCCTCGGCGATCATCGCGTCGAGCTGGCTCTGGTAGGCGTCGACGAGGGTGGTGAAGCCGATCTGGCCGAGGCTCGGCAGCTTGGTGCCGGGGCCCACCGACGCAGTCACCCAGTGCTGTCCGGGGGCCTCGTCGGCCGCCCGGCGGGCGAGGCGGGCGCCCGCCGCTGAGAGCTCGCCGATGCGCTCGTAGACGCCGTACTCGGTCAGATTGGCCCAGTTGCAGCCGAAGGTGTTGGCCGTGATGATGTCGGCTCCGGCCCGCAAGTAGTCGCCATGGATGGAGCGCACCACATCGGGGCGCGTGACGTTGAGCATCTCGTTGCAGCCCTCGGCGCCGTCGAAGTCGGCGGTCGTCAGGTCCCAGTTCTGCAGCATCGTGCCCATGGCACCGTCCCCGATGAGGACTCGACTGGCCAGGGCCTCCCGCAGGTTCAACGCGTTCACCCGCTCAAGGCTATGCGGCTAGGGCAGTCGAACATGCACGGCGCACGTCTGACGGACGCGTTCTGCGCACGGTTTCGCCGGGGAGGTTCCGCCCCGGCGAAACCGTGCGCCGTTGATCCGGTCACTACCCTTGAGACATGGCAGAGTCCGTTGAGCCGCGCATGCCGTCCGTCGTGATCGCCGCTTTCGAGGGGTGGAATGACGCTGCGGATGCGGCCACCGGTGTGATCAGGCATCTTGCGGGCACTTACCCCACCGAGCTCCAGTGCCGTCTCGACTCCGAGGACTTCTACGATTTCCAGGCGACCAGACCGCGTGTCGAGCTCATCGACAACGAGCCGCGGATCAGCTGGCCGTCCACCGACATCTCGCTGTGCCATCTGCCGCACCGCGACGCGCTGCTCGTCGCCGGCCCCGAACCGAACATGCGCTGGCGCTCGTACTGCTCGAGCCTGGTCTCGGCGATCCATTCGGCGGGGCCGGAGATGGTTGTCGTCCTGGGCGCCATGCTCACCGACTCGCCGCACTCGCGTCCGCTGCCGGTCAACGCATCCTCCGGCCATGAGCGTCTGACCAAGGAGCTCGGCATCGCCCCGAGCGACTACGAGGGCCCCACCGGCATCGTCGGCGTGCTGGCGGAGGCCTGCGACCGGGCGGGCCTGACCTGCGTGACGTTATGGGCCTCGGTACCGCACTACGTCGCCACTCCGCCGAACCCCAAGGCGACGCTGAGCCTGCTGAGCCGTGTCGAGGATCTCATCGACGAGGCGCTCGACCCGGGCGAGATCCCCGAGCTGGCCAAGGCATGGGAGCGCGGGGTGGACGAGCTGGCCAGCAACGACCCGGACGTCGCCGAGTACATCAGCGACCTCGAGGAGCAGCAGGACGCCGAAGAGCTGCCCGACACGACGGGCGACACCTTGGCGGCCGAGTTCCAGCGCTACCTGCGTCGGCGCAACCCGTAACGGCCACGGCGGCCGGGGACCGGTCAGGCCAGGGCACCCATCGGGTCCCACAGCGGCAGAACCGCGGGCTCGGTCCCGAGCACGGCGGCCAATTCGGGCGGCAGGGCCGAGCGCGGGACGGCGACCTCGTAGACGTAGTCGGCGAACCAGGAGTCGTTCATCGTCCAGAACCCCTTGTCGGCGTTCTCTGTCCCCCACGAGTTCTCGACGCGCCAGCGGCGCGGGGCGCCGTCGAGCATGTCGACGCCGGTGAGCACCATGGCGTGCGTCATGGCCGAGGCGCCGCTGAGCATGCGCTCGGCCTTCGTGGAGGACATGTCGATGCCGTAGATGCCCTCGTAGTCGTGCAGATGGGCGTCCCAGATGCCCATCCGGCGGTCGGACTGCGGGACGGTGTCGCAGCCGAACCAGACCGGCGAGCCGTCGCGGATGATCCGGGCGGCGATCTGCTTGATCACGTCGATCTCGACATTGAGATAACGCACCGGTCGGCCACCCACGACATTGCCCAGGTGGTCGACGGTGAGCATGCGGTTGTAGCCGCTGGTGGGGCGCGGGTCGTTGACCAGGCAGACGTAGTCGCCGACGTCGATGCCCAGCACCTGTGCGGCGAACTGCACCGGGGTGAGCTCGCCGGCGCGCACGAAGTTCTGGTCCTTGTCCCGGTACTGCCAGATGAAGCTCGTCGGCGGAGTGCCCAGGTGGATGCACAGCACGCGGTGGATCTGACCGAGGATCTCCAGGCGGGCCTGCTCGCCGCGTCCCCGCCCGGCGGCCTCGCGGACGATGAGGGCCCCGCGGCGCAGGATCTTCTCGAGCTGGGCGTTCATCGAGCCCGTATTGGAGCTGGAGAAGGTCTCGGGCATCGCGTACTTGGGGACGACGCCGTACTTCTCGACGAGGGCGACGAACATGTCCCACTGGCCGCCGTCGCCGATCGGGTCGCCGAGCAGCTGATGGACGGTGCGGTCGTCGAGATCGCGGTCGGACATCTCGATCATCGAGGTGAGGAACCAGTTGGCCTTCTCGAGTTTGTCCCAGAAGTGCAGATAGGCCTGGCTGAACTCGAAGTCGGGTTCGAGTCCCAGGTCCTCGATGACGCCGCTGCGCAGCAGGTTGAGGCCGCTGAACAACCAACAGCGGCCGGACTTCTTCTGGTTGGCCGCGTTCCAGGAGTCCACGCGGTTCGAGACACTGGGGTCGATCGAGGCGACGACGGTCCGGTCGAGGCTGAGCGTGTCGATGTCGGTGGTGGCGACCGCGTTCTGGGCGACACGGGCCGCGGCGTCCGCCGTGAAGCGTTCGGTCAGCGAAGCGATGGTGTTCTGGTCGATGATCGGATCTGGAGTGCTCACCCCTCCAGGGTATCCGCCTGCCGCTGGGAACGATTCGCAACCCGGGGCCGAGTCGTTCGAGTGCGGACTCCCGGTGGCGGGAATCGGCCGGCGATCAGTGGGCGCGGGCCGCGCCGGCCCGCTCGCGCAGTTCGCGCACCATCCGGTCGGGATCATCGGCGCGGAAGACCGCGGTGCCGGCCACGAAGACGTCGGCGCCGGCCTCGGCGCAGCGGCCGATCGTCTCGACACCGACTCCTCCATCCACCTGGATCCAGATGTCCTGGCCGGTGGCGGCGACGAGCCGGCGGGTGCGCCTGATCTTGGGCAGCACGGGATCGAGGAACTTCTGGCCGCCGAAGCCGGGCTCGACGGTCATGAGCAGCACCTGATCGAGCTCGCCGAGCATGTCGGCGTAGGGCTCGATCGGGGTGGCCGGCTTGAGGGCCATGGAGGCGCGGGCGCCGAGCCGCCGCAGTTCGCGGGCCAGCCGGATCGGTGCGCCGGAGGCCTCGATGTGGAAGGTGACCGACTCGCAACCGAGCTCGGCGAACTGCGGCGCGTAGGCATCGGGGTTGTCGACCATGAGGTGGATGTCCATCGGCAGCGCGGTGCGCCGGCGCAGGGCCTCGACGACCGGCAGGCCGAAGGTCATGTTCGGCACGAAGTGGTTGTCCATGATGTCGACGTGCACGGCGTCGCTGCTGGGGATCCTCGTGAGGGTGCCGGCGAGGTCGGACAGGTCGGCGTTGAGCACGCTGGGCGTGATGCGCATGGTCACGGGCGCAAGTCTATGGTCATGGTCTGGATGCGGGCCAGCCGACTGCTCGATGCACCACCTGATGCCGCATCCGGGCGAGTCGCCGGCCTCCTCCTGCACCCCGCTCACCCGATGACTACGCTACGTAGCGTAGCGAAAGAGAGGTGTCATGGATATCGAGTCGAAAGTACGACCAGCGGTGCTGGCCGCCATTGAGGCTCGTGGCTATCGGGGGGTGACCTTTGAAGGAATCGCCGCCGCCTCCGGTGTGGCCAAGACAACCCTCTACCGGCATTGGCCGACCAAGGCCGAACTGGTGTTCGCAACCGTGATGCATGATCGGGAGCTGCCGCCATTGGAGTGTGAACCGACAATTTCTGACGCCAGCAGAGTGCTGGCACGTCGCATCAGTGTTTTTCTCGGCAACGATGAAGCAGCCCGGGTCATGCTGGCTGTGCTCCTCGATATGACCAATGGCCCAGTGTTGGGCAGACGGCTTCAGCAAGGAATGGTGGCGCAGGGACGCAGCGAGATCGAGGACCTGCTGAGAAGAAGTCATCTCACCCCTGTTGCCGGACTCGGGGCCGGCGATGTCCAGGCGGTGCTCCTCGGCGCCGCACAGGCGTGGCTGACATTGACCGATCTTTCGCTCAGAGAACTCGAAGACAGGCTGGTCGTGTTGGCTTCCTCACTGCTCTGCGAGAGGAGTGACCATGTGGGCGGTTGAGTATCGACGCCATGGTGGCCCGGAGATCCTCGAAATCGTCGAGCGCCCGGTTCCGGACCTGTGTCGGGGTCAGGCACTCGTCCACGTGCTGGCGAGTTGCGTCAGCCGCATAGACGCGAGATACATGCACAGGATTCTCCCCCACGGGATCGGTTTCCCCAAACAGGTCGGTTTCGACGCCATTGGCCAAGTGGTCGACGCGAATGGCACCGGTTTGATCGAAGGCTCGTGGGTTTATGGGGTGTTTGGTGTTTTTCGGGTGGTGGGCGGGATGATCGTGGGGCAGGTGGT
>NZ_CAUTOU010000028.1:0-28334 GCF_963539965.1 uncultured Propionibacterium sp. | reverse complement strand
TTCCGAGCAGCGCGCCCATGAATCCCAGCCACAGCGGGCACCGCCACCGGGTCCGCGGCGTGGTCGAGCACGCCGCCGGTGAGGTCATCGATGTGACCGGTCCGGACGGGGTCGTCCCAGGGGTTGAGCACGTCATGGGCCACCTGGGCGGCCAGCCACAGCTGAGCGCCGATGCGCAGGAGGGTGGCGCCCCAGTAGAGGGCGTCGGCGCCGGTGCCGGGGCCCAGCACGCCGTCGAGGAAGCCCCAGACGGCGAAGTAGTAGCAGAGCTCGGCGATGTTCCACGCGGCCCAGTCGAGGATCCTGGGCCGCGACAGGACGACGAAGGGGAGCAGCCACAGGGCGTACTGCGGGGAGTAGGCCTTGTTGCAGACGACGAAGACGACGAGTACGAGCAGGACCGCCTGCCCGACCCGCGGGCGCCGCGGGGCCCTGCGCACGAGGACGGCGACGAGGAGGAGGCCGGCCGCCATGAGGACGAAGCTGATCGCGTTGACGCCCGGGACCTCGAGGCCCATCAGGTCGAGGACGTACCACAGCGAGCCGAGGTCGGCGCCGCGGTGGAAACTGCTCGACCAGTACAGCGACCAGCCGTGCGGGTCCGTGATGAGCAGCGGCGCGTTGATGAGCGCCCAGGCCGCGAGGAAGCCGCCGAGGCTCGCCAGCCAGGCGCGCATGCGCCCGCCGCGCCGGCACACGAGGGCCAGGGCGATGAGGACGAGGACGGGGAAGAACTTGGTGGAGAAGGCGGCGCCGAGTGCGACGCCGGCGAGCAGGGGTCTGCGCCTGGCCCAGGCCAGGACACCGAGCGAGACCAGGGCGACGGCCAGCATGTCCCAGTTGATCAGGCCGGATGCGATGACGACGGGCGCCGCCGCGACGAGCAGCGCGTCGAAGCCGCGCGTCTGCACGCCCTGCGTGGCGGCGCTCGCCGAACCGGCGCCGAGGTGGGCCTGGACCACGACGGCCGTCAGGAAGGCGGCGAACAGGCCGACGGCCGTCAGGACGAAGAACAGGTAGGAGGCGTCGAGCTGGGCCTGGCCCGTCGCGGCGGTGCTGACATCGGCGCCGAGCAGGCCGGTGACCCAGCGGCAGACCGAGATGAAGCAGCCGGCCAGCGGCGGGTAGGTGAGGCCTGCGTCGGAGTAGAGCCCGGCGCCGGTGGCGACGCCGTTGCCCTGGTAGACGAGCGGGATGTCGGAGTAGCACAGGCGGGCGTACGAGTTGACCGTGACGCCGTAGGTGGTCTGCTGGCAGGGCGCCTGGCGCACCATGAGGATGATCCAGGACAGGCCCGTGACGAGGATCGACCACGGCAGCGGATCGAACCAGAGGCCCCATGGGCGCGCATGGGTGCCGACGGGGCCGCCGATGCGCTCCGAGAGGCGCACTGATCCGTTCACGGCATCAATCCTGCCAGTAGCCGGCGGCAAAACCAGCGGACCGCCCCTCCGGGACCGGCCCTGAGGGGTCGGCCCTGAGGAACCCGGACGGGGCCCGCCCGCTCCCCGGATGGGTTCACGACGAGACGCGGGTGGGGGGCGGCGGCTCGCCCGCGCATGTCCGAGGCCGCGGATCAGCCGCCGGGCTAGGGGCCGAGACGTGGGGCCACGCCACCGCTGCCTCCGCCACCGGTGGCGGAGGCAACACCGCTGCTGCTGTTCTGATCGTCCTGCCCATCCTGGTTCTGCCCGTTCTGCTCGTCCTGCCCATTCTGGCCGCCATTGCCATTGGTGGCGCCGCCGTAGTCGTCGTCCCCCTCGCCCCCGTAGCCCCAGCTGGAGGTGGCGGCCGGGGCGCTCTGGTAGGAGGTCGGGTAGTAGCTCTGGTTGCTCGTCGGATAGCTCGTGGCGTTGTTGCCCGAGCCCGAGCCGATGTTGTTCAGCGTCGAGAAGGACTCGTAGTTCATGCCGGCGGTGGCCGCCTCCATGTAGTCCTCCCAGGTGTTGGCCGGGTAGAGGCCAGAGCTGAAGGAGCCGTAGGGCGAGTACGGGTTGAGGTCGGCGTTGCCGTCGCCGGCGACGAACATGACGGCCGTCGAGATCTGCTTGGTGGCGCCGACGAACCAGGCCGAGATCGTCTCGGAGTCGCCGTCGTCCTTGGTGCCCGTCTTGGCGATGACCTCGCGGCCCAGCTGGGAGGCCGTCGTGCCGGTACCGCTGGTGACGACGGACTTGAGGGCCGTCTGGGCGTTCTGGGCGACGTTCTGGTCGATCGTCTGGTTGGACGCGGTGTCGCCGGTGTAGAGCGTCGCGCCGCCGGAGTCGGTGACCGTCTGCACGACGTGGGTGGTGTTGGCCCTGCCGTCGTTGGCGATCGTCGCGAAGCCGGTCGCGTTCGACAGCGGGCTCACCTGGGCGGTGCCCAGGGCGATGCGGTTGTTCAGGTCCCAGCCGTCCCCGGTGGGCACACCGGCCGCGTTGGCCATGTCGACGACCGCTTGGGGGCCGTCGTCCATGCTCGTCACCAGGTCGGTGAAGGCCGTGTTCATCGAGTACGAGGTGGCCTTGAGCAGGGTGACGTTGCCGTAGTCGACGTTGGAGTCGTTGTGCACGACCACCGAGTCGCCGCTGGGCGTGAAGGTGCTCCCGTTGAGGACCGTGCCCAGACCGAAGCCCTGGTTCAGGCCGGCGAGCAGCGCCCAGGCCTTGAACGTGGAGGCCGCCGGACGGGCGGTGGCCGCCCAGTTGATCTGGGAGGCCAGGTAGTCGGGGCCGCCGTAGAGGGCGTAGACCTCGCCGGTGCCGACCGCCACGGAGGCGATGCCGATGTGCAGATCGGACTCGGACAGCCCGCTGGTCTTGGCGTTGGCGACGGCCCGCGTCGTGTAGTTCTGCGCGGTCTCGACGGCCGAGGCCTGCATGGTCGAGTCGAAGGTGGTGATGACCTTCAGTCCGCCGCCGGAGATCTGCTCGTCGGTGAGGCCGGCGCTGAGCAGCTCGTTCTGGGCCATCATCATGAGGAACCCGCTGGGGCCGCTGTAGGTGTCGTCCTCGCCGAGGGGCGCCGTCTCGGGCAGGGCGCCGTAGGCGGCGTCGTGGTCGGCCTGGCTGATGTTGCCGGCCTCGAGCATGCCGTCGAGCACGTACTGGTACCGCTCGAGCAGCTGGGCCGCGGCCTCGTCCCCGTTGGCCGGGTCGAGCGCCGAGGGACTGTTGATCAGGGCGGCCAGCATGGCCGACTGGGCCACGTTCAGGCTCGCCGAGTCGGTGTTGAACCAGTTCTCAGCGGCCTTCTCGATGCCGTAGGCCCCGCGCCCGAAGTAGACGGTGTTGAGATAGCCGGAGAGGATCTCCTGCTTGGAGACCGTCCCGTTGATCTTGACGGCCAGCGCCAGCTCCCTGAGCTTGCGGGTCATCGTCTGGGCGCTGGTGAGATAGCGGATCTTGATGTACTGCTGGGTGATCGTCGAGCCGCTCTGCAGGTCCTGCCCGCGGGCGATGGCCCACAGGGAGCGGAAGATGCCCTTCGGCGAGACGCCGTGGTTGGTCCAGAAGCTGCGGTCCTCGGCCGCGATGGCCGCATTCCTCATGTTCTCGGACATGGCCGAGTAGTCGACCTCCGTGCGGTTCTGCACCGACAGCTCGCCGATCTTCGTCGTGCCGTCGCGGTAGTAGATGCTCGTCGTCTGCGTCGTGTAGTCCTCGTTGGGCTCGGGCAGGTCGACGGAGGCGTAGAAGATGCCCGAGGCGACCAGGGTGAGGGCGACCAGGCCCGCCACCACCATGCCGGCGATGCGGGCGATCCGACGCTTGCGACTCCTCCCGGGTCTCGCCGGGCGACGCGGGGTGCTCTTGCTGTTAGCCATAGATGTCCTCAACTGTCTGCTGGTGCCGCGGCGGGCGGCGCCGGCGACCATCGCCCAGCTTGTAGGCCGTGATCATGAAGTTCCACCCGCAGTCGGGGCAGACCTCGACCTCGCGGACCGTGAACTCGCCGAACTCGTTCTCCATCTCGTCCAGCTCGGCGGGCTGCTTGATGCGCCCGGAGAACTGGCCGAGTTGGTCGCCGAACACATAGTTCAGCACGAGCATGTGCCCGCCGGCACATACCGGGCACTCGGCGCCGGACGGAGCGCCGTGGTGGAGGGCCGATCTGACGAGCAGGGGATCCGCGTCGCAGGGGTCGGCCTCCATCATGGTGGCATCGGGGCGCCGCATCGCCTCGAGCGTGGCCCGGCGCTGCAACGCGTAGCTCACCACCTGACGCTGTGTCCGCATGACATCAAGGGTAACGGCGCGGGCCGTGATCGGCTCCCCCGTGTCGCCAGAGGTCGAGCCGTGGTCGAGAGCTCCGGGCGGATCGGGCCGGGAGGGGCGCCGCAAGCGATGCTCGGAGCCGGTGCCGCCGACGGGCCGCCCGGCAGCCACCCGCTACACTGTGAGGCGCCGTTCCGCGAGGCCGTCCGGGCATGCGCGGGGCCCGTGAAGGGGCATTAGCTCAGCTGGTAGAGCGACGGCTTTGCAAGCCGTAGGTCAGGGGTTCGAGTCCCCTATGCTCCACCGTGGTCGGCGTACTGGCCCCGACGTGCTCTCGCTCGTCGTGGGCGGTGGGCCGAACCTCCACGTCGTCAGTCCAGGAGCTCTCCCCACCAGGCGGCGAAGATGGGGCAGCGCTCGAGGATGGCGCCCAACCTCGCCTCGGCTATGAGCAGGGGGCCGGTGACGGTCTTCATGTAGTTCGGGTCTGCTCGTTCCAGGCGTTTGGAAGGGCTCGTCGTCGGGCCGTCGTCGACCTGCTCGGGGCCCCCGGCCTCGTGGACGGCCCGCCGCAACGCGGCGAGCCCCTTGCCCGGAAGCAGTCCATTCCCGTGCCCGGCATCGATGGCGGCCAGGACGAGCGCCTCGATCTCGTGGAGGACGACCAGCGGATGCAGGCGGGGGTCCGCGTACTCGCAACGGATCGCCTCCACCAGCTCCCGTTGGCGTTCGGCGCCGTGACCCCCGACGCTCCTCCCGGGCGCGCCCTTGGGATACCCGTAGTAATCGAGCAGAAGGCCCACCCTGTACCAGTGGCTGGCCCTGAGCAGTGCCCGGAGCCTCGTGTCGTAGTGCCTCCAGTGGCCGCCTCCACGGTGCGCCCCTACCGGTGTCGCCGAGGTGATGACGACGACCGGAGTCAGGCAAACGTCCTCGGCAGCGGCCGCCGGTGCCAGGACCTCCTTGACCAGCATCTCCTCCGTCTGCCCCTCTACCAGGAGCGCGATCCGTCTCACGGCTTCACCTCGCTGTGCACGGGCCTGCCCCCCAGAAGGTTCATCTCCCACAGCGTTCCGATGGAGTACTCCTCCAGGAACCCGGCCAGCCCTTCCGCGTCCGGCCGGTTCGCGTCCGTGGCCCCGTCGGTGCGGTCCAGGACGGCGACTTCCTCCAGGGCGTAGTGGGACAGGAGGGGCACGGACTGGGTGGCGATGATGATCTTGTGCCCGTTCCTGCCCGCAACTCGGGTCATCTCCGCCAGCAGTCCGATGGCCGCGGGGTGAAGCCCGAGTTCGGGCTCATCCAGGACCACCGTTGCGGGCAGGTCGGGCCCCAGTAGGAGCGTGGCCAGGCAGATGAAGCGCAGGGTCCCGTCACTGGCCTCCCGGGCCATGAAGG
The DNA here is from genome assembly GCF_963539965.1 of uncultured Propionibacterium sp. Lineage (NCBI taxonomy): Bacteria > Bacillati > Actinomycetota > Actinomycetes > Propionibacteriales > Propionibacteriaceae > Propionibacterium > uncultured Propionibacterium sp. Next base: position 22,737 of record NZ_CAUTOU010000028.1, on the reverse strand, counting down.
TCCGGTCCAGCCCTCGTTGCTTCCAGCGCAACCGGATCCGCTCCGATGGGCGATTGGGCACCAGGACGAAGTCGTCGAAGAAGGGTGCGACCCGCCGGATCGCGGCGACGATACGGCGGTAGCGCTCGGGGTGCTCCTCTTGGACGCGCAGCAGGTAGGCGGCGATGTTCTCCGCGTCCGACCGCAGGGCGAGGTCGTCGCCGACGGTCGATGGGCCCTTGACGGGGGCGTTGTCGGAGACGTCGTCGAAGTGGAAGACACGGCAGCCCTCCAGAATGGGGCGCACGTAGGCGGCGAAGTTCCGAAGCCTGAGGTTCGTGGAGTTCCGGCTGATCTGCAGGATGCGGCTGCGGGTGCTGGCACCCAGGTCCTCGTCGTAGGGCCTGTCCCGGTCCCGGCCGGCTTGGAAGAGGAGATACTCGTGGAGCTCCGCCCAGTCATCCTCGGCTCCGATACCCGGCCGCAGGATAACGCGGTAGCCGTTGCAGGCGTCCTTCTCGTCGAACTCCGACATGAGTTCGATCAGGACATGATCGGTGCGACCCTCGTAGTCCTCGAAGAGCAGATCGTCCAAACCGCCGCGCCGGAGCAGGTACTCCTGGAAAGAGTCGTCCCAGATGCGGGAGACCAGCTCCAAGGCGTTCACGAGGTTCGACTTGCCCGAGCCGTTGGCCCCGATGAGCACCGTGACATCGGTGGTCAGCTCCAACTCGACATGGCGGATCGACCCGAAGCCCTCCACCACGAGACGTCTGAGCCCTGCTGTCATACCGCGATCCTAGCCAGAGGTGCGGTTACGGATCCGGGAGCAGCGGCCGGGGTCGGGGCGACGGGATTCAGCTGCACGCGGCAGCCGGCGCCTGAAGCCGCCCTCGGCATGGGTCGCCTGACCCGTGATCCACGGCACTTCGTCTGCGACCGGCCATGACATGAGACGAGGCGTGCCGGATCGTCGGGGGCGCCGTATCGACCGAGGGGGAACATCGGCGTGACGACTCGCCGCATCCTCGACTGCGTCCCCGAGCACATCCCCACCCCGAGCCGACGAACGGTCTCGTCCCGTGGCGACCATGCAGAACACGTCATCGAGCCACGGATCCGGGGCCCGCACTACTCTTCAAAAACTCTTCGGAACCAGTCCACCACCAGACGCACGTCCCCCTCCGCCCCGAGGAAGTGGCCCCTGCCCGGCAGAGAGGTCAACTCAACACGCGCGCGGGACATCAGCACGTCCAGGGCCCCGAGAGGGACAACCTCGTCCGCCGCACCCCTGATGACATATGAATCCGCGGACCAGGACACAGGATTCTCATGGACATCGCACCAGTAGTCAAAATCCAGGAGAGCGGACGGGGTGGAAATTACTCGCGCCCGCTCCAGCTCCTCGAAGGAGACGCCCTCGCGGGCCATGGCATCCAGGATGAACTTCTCAAGATCCACCAGCGGAGACTGGAACCACGCGCGTTCAATCCCAAATCCTTCAAATGCGCGGACGCCGAAATAAGCACCGAGGCTGGATCCGAAGAAACACAACCGATCGCTCAAGCCGCGCGCATGCACTCCAATACTTCTAAGCTCCGGAACCACGTGAGCGGTGTCGCAAGGCACACCGTCCACCCGCCCACCGTGACCGGGGAGGTCGAATGCCACAAGAAGATCCCCCGCTCCACTGCCACACGAGCCAGAGCCTCGAACATGTGATTCTTACGAGACGATCCCCGACCATGAACAGCGACGATGGCGCGTCGGCCCCCAGTCCCCCACTGAGTACCAGGGATCCCATTCACCCGCACTTCTTCCGACTGCACTGGACCACCCCTCACGCGGATGACTCTCGGGAACGGATCCCATGACCCAGTGGCCAGAAGCGAGCGTGGGAGACCGATCGCCCCAGGCAGATCATCCGAGCGGGGATCCCTCCAACGCCATGCGCAGCACGCGCATCAGAGGCGATGCCCACCAACACACCGGACCCTGCAGCGAGTTCCGGCAACCGCGCATGCGCAGAGAGCCAACATCCGAAGAGATCAAATCGCATTCAATCAGCCCCAGAAGGCTCTTGCACCGCGCCGCGCGGCCAACCATGGTGTCCAGTCACACGCGATGCCACCGCGCAGCGTCTCGTCCAGCCAGCCGAGCACCTCGCGCATGGCCAGCGGGATGTTTCCGATCTGACAATGCGCCGCGGCGCCGGTCCAGGCGGGGAACGTGACGACGCGCGAGCTCGGGTGCGCGGGGCGGACCGCATCCACAACGGTCTCGGCCTGCCGCGCCGACTCCTCGCTCTCGTCGGCGCCGACCAGGGCGAGAACCGGCAGGTCGAGCAGCGAGGGATCGGTGCGGACCGACTCGCCCACGGCGTCGAGCGTCCCCATGAGGCCCGCCGGCCCGAACTGCCAGTCGTACTTCGACAGGCTCGCGTCGAGGACGGGATCGCACCGCACCACGGACAGGAGGACGCGGAGCAGCCGGGAGTCCGGGTTGCGGCGCAGCACCCCTGGAAGCGCGCGTTCGAACATCGCCCGGGCGTCGTGCGCAGGAGCCGACGCGACCAGCGCGGCGATGCGGTCCTCGGGCCGGGCCGCCGACGCGTACTTCGTGGTGAGGATTCCGCCTCCCGACCAGCCGAGCATGACCACCTCGCCGGCGAAGCCCCGGGCGTGCAGGTCGTCGAGGACGGCTGCGATGGCCTCCAGAGTGGAGGGGCCGAAGTAGAGGCCCTGGTCCGGGGTGAAGCCCTGGCCGGGGAGGTCCACCATCACCACCGGCCAGCCGGCCTCGACCAGGGCGCGGGCGCCGAAGAACCAGAGGTCCTCGACATAGGTGTCGCCGCCCCCGATGACGAGGACCAGGCGGTCCGCTGATCCGATGCTCCGCGTCGCGTAGGCGGGCAGGAGACGGCTGCGGAAGGGGATCGGACGGTGCTCGAGGAGGATGCCAGCGGCCCGCAGGTAACGGCGGAAGGCCCGCCCCATGCCGGCGTTCGCCTCGCGCGCCTCGCCGGTGCGCGGGTCGAGCATGGCGAGGGCGGCCCGGTGGGCGACCTGGGTCGCGGAATGGTCCTCCGCCGCCGCAGCGGACGCCTCGAACCGCCGTGCGAGGTCGGTGAAGACACTCGCCCAGGAGGCCGGGCTGCCGTTGCGGATGCGCCGGAAGGCCTGCATGAGGGCCCCGGGCGCCATGCCTCCCTGCTGGGCGAAGCCGAGGAGCACGTCGGCATTGAAGTCCATGACGCCGTTGCGGAAGACGATCCCGGTGTTGCCGCGTGCGCCGAGGTCCTTCGCGGTCATCGCCGTCCTCCGCGACGAGTGACGAGCGCGCGTTCGAGCACCGCCATCCCCTCGGCGAGGGCCCGGACGCCGGCGGCGTCGAGCGGGCCCTCGGTGCGGGCGACGAGATAGCAGGCGGGGAACAGGCCGAGATGCACCAGCTGCGTGCGCCAGCCGGGGGCGAGGTCGAGCCCTGCGGAGTCGAAGCGGCGCTCGACGTCGTCGAGGACGAGCTCCACGGCCAGCATGACCGGCTCGGCGGACCCGGGGCGCTGAAGCGTCTCCAGCAGCGCGACGCGGAGGAACGCCCGGCGGGGTTCGAGAATCTCGTGGATGGCGCGGGCGATGGGCCCCGCGAGGTCGCCTGCGGGATCGCCGGGCAGCAGGTTCGCGGGGAGGACCGCGTCCTTGGCGGACAGCATCTCGGCCGTTCGGAGTTCGATGAGGCAGGCCAGCAGCTCCGCCTTGCTCGGGAAGTGGTAGTAGAGATGGGATTTCGAGACCTTCGCCGTGGCCGCGATGTCGTCAACGCGCGCGGTCTCGTAGCCCTCCTCCGAGAAGTGGGCCTCGGCCGCCTCGAGGATGCGCCGGCGGCTGCGCTGGTTCAACCAGGCCCAGCGTGCTTCGTCCATGCCCCGATTAGAACTCATCAGTACTAATACCGTCAAGTCCTATTCGCTTCGGGCACCGGGGCCCCGCCGTCGCGGGACCGCGGGGCCACTGCCGTCCTCCTTCCCGTCAGCCGGGGCGGGGCCGGGGGAGTCTCCCCGCCGGGTCCGCGGTCCGACCGGAACGGGGCCGAGGCCCCCGTCATCCCGTTCAGGGGGCGGGGGCCTCGGCCCGGAGTGCCGTCTCAGCGCGCCGGTGAGCGGCGACCGCGATCACGCGGTTCGGGTGCGGGCCCGGTGGGGATCACTCGCACTCGTCCCAGCCGTCGTCGGAATCGTCTTCATCGGAGTCGGAGTGCGGCTGGGGGGTGCCGTCCCCGTCCTTGCAGGTGGCGTCGTCCCCGTCGTGGTCGTTGTCGTCGGCCTCGTCATCGCCGCAGGTGGGCTTGCTCTGGTCGCCGCAGGCGGACTGATGGGACTTCTGCTCGTCGGCCTTCTTCCCGCTCTCGTTCGAGGAGGACTTGTGCTGGTACTGGGTGCTGGCGCGCGCCACGATCGACAGATGCGCCTTCAGCTCGCCGGAGAACTCCTTCTCGACGATCGTGTACTTCCCGGAGGGCGATTTCTCGCAGTCGAGGATCTTGCCGTTCCCGAGGTAGAGGGCCGCGTGGTAGACGTTCGCGAAGGAGACCTCGGTGGAGGACTGCTCCGAGAAGAACAGCACATCGCCCGCCTGGTAGCTCTCCGAGTTGGTGCTCAGCCAGACGTCCCCGTGGCTGTAGAACCAGCTGGCGAGGCCGGGGGCCTTCTTCAGCTCCTCGCTCTTCGAGAACTGCCCGAAGTCGATGCCCTCGCCGGCCTTCGTGCCGTGCTCACCGGTGGAGCTGGCCTGCTGGTAGTCGTAGCCCTTGAGGATCAGCGACAGATAGGCGCAGTAGTCGTAGTAGGAACCGGTCTGCCGGTAGCTGCTCTCGGACCAGCTCAGGCTCTGCGTCAGCTCGACCCCGACGTACGACCTGGCGACCGACAGCTCGGCCTGCACGGCCGTGCTGTCGATCTGCGTGCGCGAGTGGTTCTGCAGGCCTGCGGGGACCGCCCACTTGTCGTTCTGCAGATGGGTCGAGACCTCGCCGTACTTCCCGCCCTCGCGGGTGTCCGTGACCGAGTACTCCTGGTCGGAGCCGTCATCGCCGACGGCGGTGACGGTGCCGTCCGAGGGGCTGGGGGCCTTGGCCATGTCCTCGAGGGACGAATAATCGCAGGCCGGATTCGCCTGGGCAGTGGCCGGGATGAACAGCGCCGCCGCGCACAGAAGAGTGGCGGGAAGAGCACGCTTCTTCAGCTTCATGTAAATGGACTCCTTCGCTTGTCGAATGCTCCTTGAAGGTTGCTTGACAAGCTTCTCACAGACTGGTGACAGCTTCGGGGGCCGGTCTCTGCGCCGGATTCAGGGTGTCTCCCGATCCCGATATCGGCATGCGCCGAACCTCATTCACGGGCTTCCCCCGAGCGGCGGCCAGCGTGCTGCGAGACGGCCCGTGCGCACGCTCCGGGAATGATCGACGAGGCATTCCTACAGCACTCACCATCGGGGTTGCCGTACCGTCTCCCCTGAATTTTTTCCGGGTTCACCCGAGGGTCCTGCCGGGGGCGGTGACGCCGCGGCCGGATGACCCCCAAAGACATCGAGCAGCATTTCGGGTGTCTCCCCGGGTGAAATCTGGGTGATATTTGACGGATATGCATTCACCCTTTCGGAACCGCCCCGCGGGGGCATTGCCGGACGGCCCGGCACGGAATGCGCATCGCCGCGGGAATTCTGGCGGCATCGCCGCGGTCCCGCCCGAACCGGCCCGCGGGCGGGGCGCTCAGCCGACGCGCAGCCGCGGGTGGAGCTGGCCCCAGGCGAGCAGGCTGAGCAGGGCCGCCCCGGCCCTCCGCCGCAGGGCGTCCGCCCGAGACGGCGCATCGAAGCGGCGGCCTCATCCGGATTCGACGTCGTAGTTCTGCTCCGGCACCCCGGGCCAGCCGGACAGCGTGGTGCCGGTGTCGAGGCTCCTGACGCGGGCGACCTCGGCGTCCGTCAGGTCGAAGTCGAGGCTCTCGAAGTTCTCCACCATCCGTTCGCGGTGGGTGGACTTGGGGATGACGACGACCCCGGACTGCGTGAGGAAGCGGAGCGCCACCTGGGCGGCGCTCCGTCCGTGGGCGTCCCCGATCCCGGTCAGCACCGGGTCGGTGAAGATGCCGTGCATCCCTTCGGCCAGCGGCCCCCAGGACTCGATCTGCGTGTGGTACTGATCGAACTGGGCGCGAGCGCGGCGCTGCTGGTAGAAGACGTGGGTCTCGACCTGGCTGACGGCCGGGACCACATCGGCCCGTCCGGCGATCCCGGCGAACGCGCTCCCGTAGAAGTTGGACAGCCCGATCGCCCGGGCCCGGCCCTGATGGTAGGCCTCCTCCAGCGCCCGGTAGGTCGACGCGTCGTCGCCCATGGACCAGTGAACGAGCAGCAGGTCCACGTAGTCGGTTCTCAGCGCGCGCAACGACTCGTCGATGGACCGCCTGGTGGATCGGTAGCCGCTCGTGCGCGTCTTGGTCGTGATGAAGACCTCCGAGCGGTCCAGGCCCGAGCCGGCCACGGCGGCGCCGACGCCGTCCTCGTTGCCGTAGGCCTGGGCCGTGTCGATGAGCCGGTAGCCGGTCTCCAGCGCCTCGCGCACGCAGTGCTCGGTAATGGCCCGTGGCGTCTTGTAGACGCCGTAACCCAGCATCGGCATCTCGACCCCGTTGTTCAACGTCGTGTACTCCATGTCGGTTATGGCCCCTCTCCCGATCCGATGACTCCACGATTCATCCTGCTCCCCGGGGGCAAGGGCAGATCCCCAGCCCGCCCCCGGTCTCGGGCCGGGAAGGCTCATTCCAGACCGAGTTCGGTACGGACCGCGTAGTCGAGGGCGCGGAGCACCCGAAGAGCCGCCCGCTGATCCTCCGCGTCGATCCCGGCGCTCAATTCCGTGATGCGCTCAAGATGCGCGTCGCCCATCGTGACGACGCGCGCGAGAGCTTCATCGGTGAGGCTCACACGGATGACTCGGCCATCCGCCTCCTGGCGCTCGCGGACGACGTGGCCGTCCGCCTCGAGCCCGTCGACGAGCCGTGTGACGGCCCGCGGGGTGACGGAGAGGGCGCGAGCGAGCTCACTCATGGTGGGGCTGCCCAGGCGCGCGACGGCCATGAGCAGTCCGACCCGCGATGAGGACATCCCCCATTCCTCCTCGGCCAGACGGTCGCGCCGCCGTCGCAGCAGTCCCCCGAGGACACCGATCATCGTCGTCACGATCAGGGGGAGGATCTCCTCGGGGAGTTCCCGCTCGCTCTCGTCCCAGGGGGCGGCGGCGAGGAAGGCGCGCAGGAGCGGACCGGCACTCCCCGTCTCCTGGAGCCCGAGGGCGAAGGCCGGGGGCTCCGCCGGCCAGTCGTCGAGGCCGGAGGCGGGGGTCTCACGGTTCCGGGGGCCTGTCATCATGAATGGACCTTCCTCTCAGGGGCCGCGCGCACCGGTATCCGGATGCCATGAGGGCCTCCTGCGCCACCATTTTACTTACCTGGGTAATGAACTACCATTACTTACCGAGGTAAGCACATTGAGAGGAAATGAACGCCCATGTCATCCATCGCACTCGAGGAGGAACCCACCGGGTCCGGAACCGGACCGGCCGGTGGGCCGGCCACCGACGGAGCCGGTTTCGCCGCCGTCTTCTCCGGCCTGCTCGTCACCATGCTCCTCGCGAGCCTCGACCAGACGATCTTCTCCACGGCCCTGCCCACCATCGTCGGCGATCTCGACGGGGTGGAGCATCAGCTGTGGGTCACCACCGCCTACATGCTCACCGCCACGATCATGATGCCGATCTACGGCAGGCTCGGCGACCTCATGGGTCGCAAGAAGCTGTTCGTCTCGGCCATCGCGATCTTCCTCGTCGGGAGCCTCATCGGTGCCGCGGCCGGCTCCATGACCGCCCTCATCGCCGCCCGCGCCGTCCAGGGCCTGGGCGGAGGCGGACTCATCATCCTCGCCCAGTCGATCATCGCCGACGTCGTCCCGGCCCGCGAGCGCGGCAAGTACATGGGCGCCATGGGCGCCGTCTACGGCATCTCGTCGGTCGCCGGCCCGTTGTTGGGCGGCTGGTTCACCGAATCCCTGAACTGGCGCTGGGCCTTCTGGTTCAACGTGCCGCTGGCCCTGGTCGCCATCGGCACGGCCGTGGCCTTCCTCCATCTGCCCAGGCAGAAGCTGAGTGCACGCATCGACTGGGAGGGTATCGCGGCCATGACCGTGGCCACCACCGCACTCATCCTGGTGTGCGCCTGGGGCGGCGGCACCTACGACTGGAGCTCCGTCCAGATCATCGGCCTCGCCGTGCTCTCAGCGCTCGCCGCCGTCGTCTTCCTGCTCGTCGAGCACCGCGCCCAGACGCCGATCATCCCGCTGCACGTCTTCTCCTCGCGCAACTTCAACCTGGCCACGCTCTCAAGCCTGCTCATCGCCGTCGCCATGTTCGGAGCGGTCTCCTACATGCCCACCTACTTCCAGATGGTCTACGGCTACTCGGCCACCGAGTCCGGCCTGCTCATGCTCTCCATGATCACCGGCCTCATGGGCGCCGCGCTGACCACGGGCGGCCTGGCCTCGCGCACCGGCCGTTACAAGTGGATGACCGTCGCGTGCTCGATCGTCGTCGCCATCGGGCTGGCGCTGCTCGCCACGGTGGAGGTCACCACGAGCGTCCAGCTGCTGTGCGGCTATCTGTTCGTCCTCGGCGCCGGCATCGGGCTGGGGCAGCAGATCCTCGTCCTCGTCGTGCAGAACTCCTTCCCCGACCGCGAGGTCGGCACGGCCACCGCATCGAGCAATTTCTTCCGTCAGATCGGTTCGACCCTCGGCGCCGCGGTCGTCGGCTCGCTGTTCACCAGCCGCCTGACCGGCTCCCTCACCGAGAGGATGCTCCAGCTGGGCATCAACGCCCAGCAGGCCGGCGCCGGGACGTCCGGACTCACCCCCGCCAGGGTCGCGGCCCTGCCCGAGCCGCTCCACTCGATCGTCACGAGCTCCTACTCCGAGGCGCTCGCCCCGGTCTTCGGTTATCTCGTGCCGGTGGCGCTCGTGAGCCTTCTGGTGGTCTGCTTCATCAAGGAGGTCCCGCTCCGCACGAGCGTCGAGAGGGGCTGAGGCCCCGGCAGCGATCCGCTGTGCGGCCCGGAGGCGTCTTCCGCCGGGCCGCGGATGACGGTCGGCCAGAGGAGTCCGGCGCTCAGCGCCCCGCCCGGGCGTTCAGGACGGCCGACAGCACCTGCTCGGCGACCTCGCGCTTGCTCATCAGGGGCAGCCTGGTCCGCCCTTCGGGGGTGATGACCGTCACGACATTGGTGTCGACGCCGAAGCCGGCGCCCGGCGTCGACAGGTCGTTGGCGACGATCAGGTCGATGCCCTTCTCCTCGAGCTTGCGCCGCGAGTTCGCAACGAGGTCGGTGGTCTCCATCGAGAAGCCGCACAGGATCTGCCCGGCCCGCCGGTGAGCGCCCAGCCAGGCCAGGATGTCGCGGGTGCGCTCCAGCTCCAGCACGGCCGGGCCGTCGCCCTTCTTGATCTTCTGGTCGGCGACGTGCCGAGGGCGGTAGTCGGCCACCGCCGCGGCCATGATGACGACGTCCGCCGTCTGCGCCTCGGCCGCCACCGCCTGGAACATCTGCTCGGCCGACTCCACCCGGATGGTGTCGTCCATCTGCGGTGGGGGCTCGGCGGTGCTGCCCGCCACGAGCGTCACCCGCGCGCCGCGATCGCGGGCCGCCCGCGCAAGGGCGAAACCCATCCTGCCGGTGGAGCGGTTGGTGATGCAGCGCACCGGGTCGATGCGCTCGACAGTCGCCCCGGCGGTGACGAGGACCCGCAGGCCGGCCAGGTCGCCGCAGGCCGCGCCATCGGGGATCTTAGGGGCTCCGGCAGCGGCCTCGTCACCGGCGGCGAAGCCGAGGCGCCTCAGCACCCGCGCCACGAGGACCTGCTCGTCGGGCATCCGGCCCGGTCCGGCGTCGCCGCAGGCCAGCCGGCCGCTGCCGGGGGCGACGACCTCGTGGCCGAGCCCGGCCAGACGCGCCAGATTGGCCTGGACGGCCGGGTTGGCGAGCATGCGGGTGTTCATGGCCGGCGCGACGAGCACGGGGCAGGTGCAGGCCAGGATCGTCGTGGTGAGCAGGTCGTCGGCCAGGCCGTTGGCGATCCGACCGATCACGTCGGCGCTCGCCGGGGCGACGAGCACGAGATCGGCCCCCCTGGCCAGGTCGATGTGCTCCATGGCGCGCCCCGGGCCGGACGGGACGACCTCGACCGGGCAGGGGTTGCCGGTGAGGGCCTCCAGGACGAGCGGCGGGATGAAGGCGCTGGCGCGCGGCGTCATGACCGCCTGCACGTCGACGCCCGCCCTCGTCAGGGCGCTGGCCAGCCCAGCCGCCTTGTAGGCGGCGATGCTCGCGCCGATGCCGAGCAGCACCGTCGGCCGGTCGTCCCCGTGCCCGCCGTCTTCTGCCATGGCGCCCCCTCATAATGCGACGCCTCCCACCGTACCGGGGCGCGGAGCGCCGCTGCGCAGCGCCGGTCCGGGGACTCCCGGCAGCGGGCCACGGAGGACGCCCACGAGAAGAAGCGACGGCGCGCCAGGCAGCGGCACCGCGGGCACTGAGCCGCCGGGCGGTTCGCGGTTCCGACGCCGCAGGCGGTGCATGCATTTTTCAGCGCGCCCCGGGCGATCCCGCCTTCCAGGCCATCAGGAGGAGTTCCCGCATGGGGTCGGCGCGCCACCGGCAGGCGCCTCACCCCTGCCAGCCGCCGCGCTCGGCCCAGCTGACGTCGTCGTGGCCGAGTACGGTCCACGCGCGGTCGTCGTCGCGCAGCAGGCGGCTTACCCCGCCGTTGTGGACCGGGGTCCTCAGCTCGGCGCCGAGACGGTGCAGGATGCAGGCGATCGTCACGCCGCTGCTCACCACGAGGATCCTCGGGGCGGCACCGGGCCCGGCCTCGTCGTCGGCGATCTCGTCGAGCGTGGACAGCGCCCGGTCGGCGGCCTGGCGGACGTTGTCGGACGGGTAGTCGGTGTCGGGATTGGTGCGGCTGAAGACGTCGAAGATGTCGATGAGGGTGAAGCCCTTGCCGAGCGCCTCCTGCGTGGAGGACACGCCGAGCACCCGGTAGGCGGCCTCCCACATGAGGTTGTTCGGCATGCCCTCCCAGGCGCCGAACGACATCTCGCGCAGGCCGAAGCGCGAGATCGGCTCCAGGGACGAGCCCATCGCCCGCAGAAGGGTGGCCATCGTCTCGTGGTGGCGCAGCATGTCGCCGCAGTAGGCGGCCCGGAAGTCGATGCCCGCGCTGGCGAAGGCCCGCCCGATCGCCTCGGCGACCGCGAAGCCCTTGGGCGTCAGCGGGGTGCCGCACCAGCCCTGCACGCGGTCGAGCTTGTTGAACCAGGTCTCGCCGTGGCGCACCAGGTAGATCTCGATGGGGCCCTTGGTCTCGGTCATGGTCGGTTCTCCTTCTTCAGCGGTTCCTTCAGCAGTTCGTCCCGGCACTCTTAGCCGCCGTGCCGGGCCCGGTTCAGATCGTCGAGGCCCCGCCCGAGCGCCGCGGAGAGTTCGTGCCCGGCCTCGGCCAGCGACGAGTCGCACCGGCCCCGGGGGCGCCCGCGCCTGTTGAACCACGTCTGGCCGTGACGCACCACGTGGATCTCGACGGCTCCGTCGGCTGCGTTCACTCGGGCTCCCCCTCCGTCGGGTCCGGCCGGCGACGGGCCCCGTGCCGGGCCGGATGCCCCAACGATAGGCGGCAGCGCCCAGGACGCCCAGGCCGGTGCGGATCCCGGTCCCCTCTTCTGACCAGAGGCCTTGCCGCGGTCACCGCTCAGCACGGGCGGGCTCGACGGGAACCACCACGGGTTCGGCGGGCGTCCGCCCCTGAAAACCCCGGACCCCGTCGTATCCGATCCGGATGCATTCCGCACCGTTGCCTACTGAGAACTGAGAGACGCGTTCCGCCAGCGCCCCGGAGACGCGCAGAGGGCCCTGGACTGCGCCAACCCGACAACTCGACAAGTGATACGCAGCCCTCGGAGCTCTTGCCGGAGTAGAGTTCGGCTCAGTGCATCAGGAGCGCCCCTTACCTGACCATTGACGATCCCAACGCCGGGTGCGACATGGCCTGTCGATCCGCTTCACGGGCTCTTCTGCGCGCCCGCACGCCAACGTCAGGAGGATCATGATCATGCCCGCCACCGGAGCCGCACACGACCCCCGCGGTCCGATCTTCATCTCCTACCGGCATTCGGACGGGAAGACGATCGCCGACCAGCTCGTCCGATTGCTGCGCGCGGCGGGGCTGCCGGTCTGGATCGACCAGAGCGATCTCACCACCGGGCGTTTCGAGGACCGCATCCGGCAGGCGATGGACGAGGGACTGTCCGGGGGCGTGCTCGTCGTCACACCCGATGTCGCGAAGAGCGTGATCATCAAAAAGGTGGAGGCGGCCGGCCTGCTGGGTCTGATCGACCGGGACTCCCGGTTCTCGCTGAGCATCGTCAACGCCGCATCCGACGATTGGACGGGGCTGGATGAACCGCTCGGCAGAAGGAAGGGAACCCTGGAGAGGATCAAGCAGTTCACCGCGACACCGGAAGAAGGCCTCACGGAACAGGCCGGGAAGGAGCTGGTCACCGCATACGTCAAGGACCACTTCGCGGCGCCCACCACGGGCGGGGACCATCTCGACCTGCGCATCGAGACGAGGGTCGCCCCTCCCAGCCCGGCGCGGGCCGAGCACCACCTCGACATCTACCTGAGCAGCCCGAGCGATGACGAGGCCATCAGCCGTGAGGGGCTCGAGGATCTCCGGACGACCCTGGGGATAGTCCGCGACGCCATCGCATCCTCGAGAACACCGCTCCTGCGCGTGAGCGGCAAGCCCCATCTGTCCGTCGCATTCGCCCTGGGCGCCCAGTTCCCGAAGACGCTGATCGGCCGGGCCGAGGCCGTCACCGCCGACGGCGAGGTCTGGTCGAGCAGCGGGCCGGCCTCGCCCGAGGGAATCGTCCGCCGGGAAAGACAGGACGAGAGGGAAAGCCTGTCCACGGCCAAGGAGGTCGCCGTCTACGTCGACCTGATCGAGCCCAGGAACGACGGCCCATTCGACGATTTCGTCAACAGGCCCCCGGCCGGCCTGACGGCATGGGCCCATCTGCGCATCCCCGATGAATGCTTCGGCCACGGGCATCTTTTCGGTCCGGAACTGGGGCAGAAGATCGCGCTGGAAGCGGCCCACGAGATTCGCGAGTTGTCGTACGAGCACGGCACCGCCCACGTTCACCTGTTCCTGAGATGCCCTTTCCCCGTCGCATTCCTCATCGGCAGACTGGTCAACACCCTCGATCTCACCGTCTACGAGTACTCGAAGAGCGATGGACGCTACATCCCCGCGCTGGAAGTGGACACATCGCGCTCGGGAAACGTCATCAGGAAAGTTCTGGCCCCATGATGATCCACCGAACCGTCCCGAGCGCGAGGGAGCGGGCATCGTGCACGCCGTCCTGATCGACATCAACAGCAAGCAGCATTTCATCTTCGGCTCCCCACGGTTGCGGGAGAACATCGGCGCGTCCTACCAGCTCACCCTTCTCGACGGCTGGGTCGATGAGATCCTGAAGCAGCAGGGCGCGGCGTACTCGTGGGTCTCCCGCTCGTCGGGCAAGGTGATCCTCACCGCCGCCGACGAGGCACGAGCCAGGGACATCATCCGCGAGATCACCCTGCGGGCCCTCATCGAGACGCCGGGGATGGACATCAGCGGCGTCTTCGCGCCGATGGGCTCAGAGCACTTCTCCCCCGCCGATCTGCTCGCCCTCAACAGGGCGGCGGACGAGTACGCGCTGCGGCGCCCGCCCGCTGACGCCCGGTTCGCTCAGCTGCCCTTCCTGGCCAGGGCACGCGATTCCTCCCTGCCGGCCGCACCGCCGCTCGGCCTCCACGACGAGAGCAATGACGACAAGAAAGAGGCCCATTCCCTGCCCTCCCGGGTCAAGCGGCACGCCGCCCTCGCCGCGCGCGGGCACCTGCTCGATCTGGCTCGGACCGACAAGGGAATCCACGACGAGGACGAGAAACTCGCCCGCGACCCGACCCGACTGGAGCAGATGCTCCAGCCCGAGCACGAGGACGACCAGGACGCCCTGTCGAAGGTCGCCGTCCTCCACATCGACGGCAACGGGGTCGGGGCGATCATGCGCGACCTGGGCGGCGCCATGGGCCGCCTCGGGGCCGCCGACTTCAGGGCAGCCGTCGGATGCGCGCCGAACGATGGCGACGCCCTGCGGCAGTTCATCCTCGCCGTCAACAAGAGTCTCGACCACGCGGTGAAGAAGGCCTTCAGCCGGGCCTGGTCGGACGTCGCCGGCTGGGCCCGGCAGGACGCCGAGGAAGCGGGAAGGAAGTACACCGCCATCCCCGTCGTACCGGTGCTGCTCGGCGGCGACGACGTCACCGTCATCACGAGCGGCGACTACGCCCTGCCCTTCGCCACCTCGTACCTGCGCCACTACGAGCAGGCCACCGCCGAGGACGGTCTGCTCAAGCACCTCGGCGAGCATCCGGAGGGCCGGACCGGGCCGATGACGGCCGCGGCCGGGGCGGCGATCGTCCGCTGCAACTTTCCCTTCCACATCGCCTACGACCTGGCGGAACGGCTCGTCGAGGAGGCGAAGGGGATCGGTAAGGGCAGCACCTCGACGGTCTCCACGGTGAACTACCACGTGCTCTTCGACACCACCGTGCTCAACGCCGAGGAGCTTCTCGAGGCCTACCGGCCGATCAGCAGCCGTCCCTTCACGCTGGCCCGGGCAGCCGGCGCACCGGCACAGGGGCTCACCCGCAACGGACCGTGGTCGAGCGCCTGCCAGCAGGTCGTCAAGTTCAGGGGATCGATCTCGCAGAACGACGACGACCGCACCAAGGGCTTCCCCAGAACCCGTGCCGCGCGTATCCGCACGATGCTGTCCGGCGCCGCCCGGGCCCGGTCCGGCAGTGAGGCCGGGCGCAGCTCGGACCTGCTCGCCAGGGCTGCGGCGGAATGGCGGGTGGCCTGCGCCGAGTACCCCTCGGCGCAGGGGCTCGGCGGCAAGGAGGCCATGTTCGACCTCCTGGAGCTGGCAGATCTGCTCCCCGACTCCTATCTGAAGCACCAGGGAGCGCAGTCGCCGCAAGGCCGGCCCGGACGGCCGGCCTCTGACCCGGGGGAGGAGCGGGCATGAGCGGCATCACGGTCCCGATGCCGGAACAGCCCGGTGCGAACCTGCCCATCACCGTCGTCTTCGGCTCCGACTGGGGCGTGGGCACCGGGGCCGGGCTCGCCGGCGGGGTGAACTCCGTCGTCGAGAAGGACGAGCACGGCCACCCCGTGGTGCGCGGCACGGCCCTGACGGGGGTGGTCCGCGAGCAGGCGGCCACAGTCGCCCGGGCGCTCGACGGCGCCGAGGCGGGCAGCTGGCACGACTTCGTCACCGCGCTGTTCGGCACCGCCGAGGCGCCACGGCTCCTCAGCTTCCGCGACGCGATCTGCGCCAGCAGCGAGCCCGCGCCGGTGCACGAGGTGGTCTCGTTGTCGATCGACGAGACGACGGGCACCGCCAAGAGCGATTTCCTGCGCTTCTTCGAACGGGCGGGCGCCTGCACCCTCCACGGCGAGGTGGACCTGGCCCGGGCCGACCTGCACGGGCGCCCCATCGGCTGGGACGACGGGCAGCGCGGGGCGGCCGAATTCGTCCTGGCCCTTGCCGGGTTGCTGGTGCGCGGTATCGGCTCCAACCGCTCCGACGGCGACGGGCTGTGCGATGTCCTCATCGGCGAGCGGGCCGATGCCACCGCGGCCCGTGCGTGGTGCCGCGAGCAGCTGAAGAAGTGGTCCGGCCCCGCCCCGGCCGCCCCGACGGCCAGCGGCGCCCCCGCCGCCCCGCGGCTCACCGGCCCGGCCGTGCAGGGCGAGGGCCGTGACCGCGGTTTCCTGACGGTCGGGTTGCGGCTGGAGCTGGCCGCCCCGACGGTCTCCTACGAGGTGCCGCTGTCGAACGAGGTGCGCTCGCTCGATTTTCTGCGCGGCACCGCGCTGCTGCCCTGGGTGCACCGCCGGCTGAGGGCGGCCTTCCCCGGCGATCAGCTGGTGCGCGACGCCGTCGTCGCCGGTGACCTGCTGGTCTCCGATGCCACCGCAGTGGCCGGGGGCATCCGGGGGCTGCCGGCGCCGCTGGTGCTGAGCCGCCCGAAGATCGAGGGGGCAGACCCCGACGGCGGGTGCGGGAGCATCACGGTACGCAACCGGCTGCTCGACAAGAAGCCCGGACCCGAGGAACCGATCGGTGAGGCCTGGGTGCCGGTGCGTTCGGGTTATGTCTTCCCGGGGTTCGCCCCGGACGACGCGGAGGAGGAACGAGTCGTCGGCGCGTTCGGCGCCCCGTCCCCGGTGGGACGCCAGTCCACGGCCCATGACCCGGCCACCGGCGCGGCCCGCTCGGGCCAGCTCTTCCTCGTGCGGGCGCTGCCCGCCGGGCTGGCCATGGGCGCGTCCATCCTCATGAGTGCGCGGCTGCGCGAGCATCTCGGTGAGCGGCTGAAGAAGGCCTTCCCGGCCGGCGGTGCGCTCACAGCGCGGGTGGGGGCCCGTCGTCTCAGCGGCTCCTACGGCCGGGTCCGGTTCCGTATCGGGCGCTTCGAGCAGGCCGACCCGCCCCAGGCCGCATGGGACGATGATGGTGCGACGACGCTGTGGTTCACCTCCGACGTGCTCGTCCGCTCCGGCCGGCTCGGGCCGGGCGGGAGCGTGCCCGACCTGTTCGCCGCGCTTCACCGCGAGGGCGCCGCCGTGGAACTCGCAGAGGCCGCAGGGGCGCTCACCGCCGGAGTGCGCCACCGCCGCGTGGACTCCTGGTCGGCGGCCGATCAGCAGCCGCGCGCCACTCGGACGGCGGTCAGCGCCGGCTCGGTGCTGCGCGTGCGCCCGGTCGGAGGCGCCGACCCGGATGCGGTGCTGGCCGGGCTGGCCCGGCTCTCGATCACCGGCCTCGGGGAGCTGACCGCTCAGGGCTTCGGACGTTTCGCCGTCGGACACGACCTCCTGGGGCGGCGGGATTTCCGGCTGACCCGTCTCGGCCAGGAGGACTTCCTGGCCGGCCGAGGTCTCGGCGCGGCGGAGCAGGGGGAACAACGATGAGGACCCGCTACGAGTTGACCGTTCACCTGAGGACCGCCTCGCCGATGCACTCCGGCGGCGTCGACGCGCCCGTGGACCGCTCCCGCAACGCGGATGAACGAATGACGGAACCAAGAGGCTTCGCCCGCGACGGTCATGGGGACCCGGTCCTCACCGGGCGTTCGGTCAAGGGCGCGCTGCGGGCGGCCTGCGAGCAGCAGCTCAGGAACGGCGACGCAGCAGGGCTGGCACGCGGCGATCTGAGGAAACTGTGGGGAGACCAGGATCATGCCGCGGCGCTGACCTTCCATCCCATCCGGCTCGGTCAGGTGGCCGCTTCCGGGGAGCCCGGGCCGAGCACGGGCCCGCGTCCGCTCGGCACCCGCACCGGCATCGCCGTCGACCGCTACTGGGGCACCGCCGCGGACACGGCGCTGTTCGCCCATGAGTACTTGCCGGCCGGGGTGGGGCTCGAACTCACGGTCACCGCGCAGGCCGGGCCTCCCGATGACGGCTCCCCCGATGCGGGCGCAGCGGCATCCCCCGAGCAGGTCGAGCGACTGTTCCGGCTCATCCTCGGGCTTCTCAAGGACGGACGGGTCGGCTTCGGCGGCCGCAGGAACGCCGGCTGGGGCCGCGTCGAGCTCGACGGTGACAGGGCGTGGAATCTCACGAGGTCAGAGCTGGGCTCACGCGAGGGGCTCATGGCCTGGCTGGGCGGCGGGCAGGACATCACCGATCAGTTCGCACCGGTGGGCTGCGGTGCCGGCGAACGGGTGCGGATCAGTATCGAGTGGCGCAGTCCGTCGGGCATTCTCGTCGCCGAGCCCAGGGGCGCGGGCGACGCCGGGCCGGCAGACGCCGAGAACACCGCGCCGGCGGAGGCCGACACCGCCGACCGGGGCGCTGATCCGGGCGGCGAGGAGACCGAGCCGGCCAGGCCGCTGCGCTGCGGCCCCGGCGAGAACGATCTGCTGGTGCTTCCGGGCAGTTCGGTGCGCGGAGCGCTTCGTTCCAGGGCGTCCCGGATCGCCCGCACTGTGCTCGCGGCCCGCCGGGGCGTCAGGAATTGGTCGGAGACCGGTGTCCACGATCAGCTCGCCGACGATCCGGTGCTCGTGCGGGATCTGTTCGGCAGCACCGAGCACCGCGGCGCCCTCACCGTGCTGGACACCCTCGCGGCCGGGCCCGGCCCCTGCCGGAAGGTCACGCACAACGCCGGCGACCGGTGGACCGGCGGCGTCGCCGAAGGGGCCCTGTACAGCGAGGAGGTGCACGACGTCGCGTGGAACAGCATCGAGCTGGAGCTCGACCCGGGGATGTTCCCCGGAGGCACCGGCCCGGATCGCCACAGGGCCGCATGGTGCCTGCTGGGCCTCACGCTCGCCGAACTGGCGACGGGAACGCTGCCGTTGGGCAGCCGCGGCGCACGGGGCATGGGCCAGGTGACGGTGACGAGGCTGAGGGTCGAGGGCGGCCGGCAGATCGTCGGTGGCCCCTGGGACTTCACGGCATCGGGGCCGGGGGACACCGAGTCGATAGCGGCGAGGGTGCTCGAAAGCCTCAGGACGCTCGCGATCGGGAAGAACCCCGACGTCGCGGACGAGGACTGGACCGGCTGGTCGACCCATCTCATCGAGGCCGAGGAGAGGACCAATGGCTGACGAGGCATCGAGGAGTGCAGCCCGGCCCGAACGGGCCGTCCTGGTGTCGCGCTCCTGCCCGGAGCGCTCGCTGGACGAGATGCTCCGAGAGGCTACCGATTCCGGCACCGGGTGGCAGGGAATCGCTTATACGACTGCGGGTGCGCGCTCGGTGCGCGGGGTGTCGGGCGATGCCGTGATGACCGTTGTCGAGAATGAGCGCCGCCCGGTGCCTCTGAAGACGATCTACGAGCTGCGCCTGTGGGCCGTCGACGCTGGGACGCTCGGCGGTGCACAGGCACGGGAGCTGCGCTGGCTCAATGGTTCGGGAGCGGCCGAGATAGCGGTGCACTCGCGTGATTCGGGAACGACCGGGGACGAATGCTGGTTCCGCCACAACGCCTACTTGCAGCACAGTGACCAGCAGGACGCGGGCAAGGCACCGAGGATGGGGAGCGTCGAGGTGTTCGTCCAGGAGAACGATTACGGGAACATCGTCTTCGCCGATGAGCTGATGACGGGAAGGTGGGCCTGAGATGGCCGAGTTCGAAGCTTTTCATTCCGCGGTCAACCGGATCCCGGTGCTCCGGCCCAAGACGCAGAAGTACGCGGAGAAGGGGCTGCTCTCACGCGATCTCTTCGCCGATGGCCCCGCCACCGGTCATGACCGCCTCGCTGCCGATCGCTGGTCGGGTTCGATCGACCTGGAGATGACGGTTCGCACTCCCCTGGTCTTCGGGGAGCAGAAGAACGGCGTGATCGATCTTCCGATGAGGGATGACAGGCCCGTCATCCCTCCGACGATGGTCAAGGGCATGATCTCGCGGGCCTACGAGACGCTGACCTGCTCGCGCTTCCGGGTCTTCGGGGCCGTCAAGGACCCCTCTGGGCACCGGAAGAGCACGAACGACCATTCCAAGAATCTCACGTACCGGGCAGACCCGGCTGATGCGAACAGCCTGCTGCCCGGACGTATCTGCACCGACAGCAGCGGTGACTGCGCGGTCGAGATTCTCGACGGATTCGGCAGGAATTCTCGAGTCGCCTTGATTCGTGACAATCCGAACGAGGGGCACGGAACAATTGTTTGCAAGAATCATCCAAAGATCAGAACAATTCCTGGCGGCGTCATCAACGCCAAACAGGTTTTCAACCGGTTCCGGAGCAGGACTCCTCACGGAGAAGAGATCGAAGTACAGCTCACCGAATGGAAAGATCAAAAGAATGCTTCACACCTGATGGTCACCGGCGTGTGGAACGGCGATGACCTCGAAGTCTTCTTCGAAATCCCCGGCTCCAGATCGTCATGCCATTTCAAGGTGTGGGGGTACCCGTGCCGTACGAGCCCCGATGGGAAGACGTCGAATGACCTCTATGAGGGGAAAACATATGAGCGATTCTTCTTCAAGTCGGACCGGCAGGGAAGATCTCTCGATGGAACCGTCCTGCCCTTGGACCATGGTCATCTGAGACGATACGCCGAGGTGCTCCGATCGTATCGGGAGCATCGTGATGACCCCGGTGACAGGAACCTGCTCAACCGGGCGGCGTCGGCTTACCACGGCACCGCCGATGATGCCTTGACCGATGGCGACCTCGTCTTCGTGCAGCTGGAAGGGAACCGTGCCTCTTCCGAGAGCATCCCAGGAAACTCCCGGGTCGTGGATGTCTTCCCGACGATGGTGGGCAGACGCTCCTATAACAAGCCACCACGAGAGCTCGCCGAGGACCAGGGCGTTGTGCCGTTGGCCGAGAAGACTGAGGCCTCGGCCGCTGATCGGCTCTTCGGCTATGTCGTATCCGAGGCGGGTGAGAAAGCCAAGGGCGGTGATGTCGCCTCCCGTGGGCACTTGTCCTTCAGCATGGTCGACGCCTCGGAAGCACACATCAGCAGAGAGGAGAAACAGCTCTCGCCGCTGCTGTCGCCGAAGCCGACTTCGGCACGTCGTTTCCTTACCAAGGGGTCCGGAGAGACCGTAAAGAGAGAGGACGGCTCGCCCTTGGCCAGGCGCGAGCTCTTCTCAACCGGTCAGCTCCTCGGCTCCGCCGCCTACCCGGTGCATCGCGAGCTGCTGAACAAGCAAGGTTTCCCCGAGCCGGCAACACGGCTCCCCAAAGCATCTGACGTGGACCAGAGCAACGCATCCGTGCGCACGACAGTGCGCTCGTGGGTGAAGACCGGCAGCGTGCTGCGCTGCACAGTCGATTTCACGAATCTGAGCAGGGACGAGCTCGGAGCCCTGCTTTGGGTACTCACACCAGAAAACTTGACTCCGACAATGGAGAAGAAAAAGCATCCCGATGCCGTGGGCTTCCTGCGAATGGGCTTGGGGAAGCCACTCGGCCTAGGGGTGCTCGAGGTACGGGTCGCCGATGGTGGCTTGCGCGCCGTGCAGGGAAAATGCATGGCCAATCAGTACGAGACCCTGTCCGGATGTCTGGATTCTGGAGCACCTGTTGTCAACCCCACAAATTTTTCGCTCCCTGATGAAGAAAAATACATGGGGCTGCCATGGGTGCGTGCCATGCAACGCGCCGCCTTCGGCTACAGCGACGGCGCAGAGGTCCGCTACATGACCTTGTCTGAGAACAAGAGCAACAATCAGACCGATTCGAAGACGGGCCAGCCGAAGAAAGATCGCGGATTGTCGCCCGAGGATCTCTTTGAAGACCCCGTGCCGATTAAAGTTCCCCATGAGGACTGATTTATCGGTTGCAAGTTCTCGAGGAGATCCCCTGAGGTCATGACAACGTCGTAACAGGCCAAACCCGAGTCCGCATCACGGCGCACAATCCTTACCTCGAACGCGCCTTACCACGATTCACTGAGATCGTTCTCACTTGACGCTAAGCCATCGTGCAAATACACCCGCCTCTTGGGCCAAGTACGCTACAACTCAATTCCTAGGCGTCGCGTGATGAACAGACTTGATGAAACCCGATCCCTTCAGTCAGTGGGGTTATGCAAAGCTGTTTCTGGGGGTTCGGGCGTGATGCTTTCCGTAATGGTCCCGGGAAGGTGTGGAGGGGTCTTCTGCGGGGGTGCGGGGTATCCGCCGGGTTCCGGGGGTGGGTGACCGCTCGTCCGCCCGGGGCGCGTGGCGTGCTGATGGTTCTGGTGCACTGTTTCCGAGACGCTGCCGGCCCCCACCGGCCGGTTCTCGTTCCGGGGTGATCATGGCGGGCCCGGTGCGGCCCTTGCCGGCCGGCGCCGGAGGACCCGGCGAGTTCCACCCGGGCGTGGTCCCGACGACGACCGATGATCGCGGCCCGCACCCCCTCGCCCGGCGCCCAGACCCCGCCCGACCTCCACGGGCAACGAGGACAGGCCCCGGCGAGGACCGTGCACGAATCCGCCACCGCGGCCGCCGAGGAACCCGTTGCACAGCACGTGCGGAGAACCCGCCCCGAGATCATCGAGCACGATCAACCCCACCATCCCTCCGGCAGGCCCTCCCCACGCCCCGACACCCCCCAACAGAAACAACAACGGTCCCATCGAAACAACAAGTCTTGTATACCCCAGTGGATACGCTGACAGCGCATGTTGTTATCTTCAACACTCACTGTTCTAATGGAGCCCCATCTAAATGGATGGAGAAATAGGTAGTCGATCGTCTCGGGATATTCGAGGCCGGAGTGCTTCAATGGAGCCCCATCTAAATGGATGGGGAAATCAACCTGCTGCCCCGCAACGTCAGCAACGACATCTGGCTTCAATGGAGCCCCATCCAAATGGATGGGGAAATGTCTGGATGGGGGCCGTGATGTACGGGCAGTAGGTTGCTTCAATGGAGCCCCATCTAAATGGATGGGGAAATCCGGCCTCTTTAAAAAATCCCCGGAGGGATATTTGAGCTTCAATGGAGCCCCATCTAAATGGATGGGGAAATGAGGAGGACGCCGGCACTGTCGACAAGCCCCCGTTGGTTCATTGG
>NZ_CAUTOU010000027.1:0-28574 GCF_963539965.1 uncultured Propionibacterium sp. | reverse complement strand
CAGGTGCCCGGGTCACCCCCCCCCAACCCCCCCCCCCCCCCCCCGGGGGGGGGGGCGCCCCCCCCCCCCCCCCGGTGACCCCGACCCCCCCCAACTTTTTCTGGGCCCCCTGGGGTAAATTAAAACCCCCCGGGGGGGCCGGCCCTTCTGGCCGGCCACCGCCGAGGAACTCGCCACGCATGGCTCGGTGGCCTTCGCCTGCGGGCGCTACGAGGGCATCGACCGCCGCGTGCTGGACTGGGCCGGCGAGCACTTCGACGTGCGCGAGCTCAGCCTGGGCGACTACGTGCTCAATGGCGGTGAGGTCGCCGCCCTGGCCATGGTCGAGGCCGTCGTCCGGCTCGTCCCCGGCGTCATCGGCAACCCCGATTCGCTGGTCGAGGAGTCCTACTCGGGCGCCGACGGCGGTCTGCTGGAGTATCCGGTCTACACGAAGCCGCCCAGCTGGCGGGGCCGGGACGTGCCGCAGGTCCTGCTGTCCGGCGACCACGGCAGGGTGGCGGCCTGGCGCGCCGGGCGTTCGGCCGAGATCACTCGCGAGCGCCGCCCCGACCTGCTCGGCCGGTCCGCCCCGGAACAGTCCGGCTAGCAGCAGTGCCGGACCGGACCGTGCACCGTTCGGTTCACCGAGCTTGGTTCCGGAGCGGTGCATGTGCCAGAATTGTCTTCTGTTGCGTCTGGCCCGGCTCCTGCCACGGGGGGTCATCCGTGCCAGAGGCCCTATTCGGATTTCATGACGAGGCGACCTGTGGCGCCGGCGAGGACGGGAGTATGACCAACAGTCTCATCAGCAGCATCGACCAGGCCTCGCTGCGCGATGACGTCCCCGAGTTCCGCGTGGGCGATTCGCTCCGCGTCCATGTGAAGGTCGTCGAGGGCAACAAGTCCCGAGTCCAGGTGTTCGCAGGCGTCGCCATCTCGCGCACCGGCGCCGGCGTCCAGGAGTCCTTCACCGTCCGCAAGGTCTCCTACGGCTGTGGTGTCGAGCGCACCTTCCCGCTGCACAGCCCGATCATCGATCACATCGAGGTGGAGCGCCGCGGCGACGTTCGCCGCGCCAAGCTGTACTATCTGCGCGGCCTGCGCGGCAAGGCCGCCAAGATCAAGGAAAAGCGCGACAACGCGTGAGCAGGCCAGGCAGGACCCCGGAGGCCACCGAGAACCCGAGGAACCCCGAGAGGAAGAGCGCGGGCTCTTCCAGGTCGGGTCTTCTCGGTTTCCTCGGCGAGTTCGGGATCATCGTCCTCGTGGCGCTGATCCTGTCGGCCCTCCTGCGCACCTTCCTGGTGCAGCTGTTCATCATCCCCTCCTCGTCGATGGAGCACACGCTCGATATTGGTGACAGGGCGGCGGTCGTCAAGACGGTGGATTTCCGGCGTGGTGATGTCGTGGTCTTCAAGGATCCGGGTGGTTGGCTCTCCGAGGGTGCCGTCGCGTCCGCGGGTCCGGTGCGCAGGGTCTTCGAGTTCCTCGGGGTCATGCCCGCGTCCTCGGCCGATCATCTGGTCAAGCGGGTCATCGGGATGCCGGGTGATCACGTCGCGTGCTGCAACGCGAACGGCCAGCTGGAGGTCAATGGGGTTGCCCTGGAGGAGAGCTCGTACCTTTATCAGACGAATGGTTCCATGGTCTCGCCGAGCGATATCCCCTTCGATGTCGTTGTGCCGGCCGGTCGCGTCTTCGTCATGGGCGATCATCGCAACGACTCCCGCGACTCGCGCTACCACTTGTGCGACACCGTCGCCGACGGTGAGGCCGCAGGCTCCGCCGCCTTCGTGCCGGTGGCCGACGTGACGGGGCCGGTCGCGGCCATCGCGTTGCCGTTCTCGCGGGCGGCGAGGTTGCACGTGCCGGAGGCCTTCGAGGCGGTTCCGGATGCTGGTGAGGCGCCCGAGGAGCCGGTCGTCACTCTCAGTCCCTGCAAGTCCCCGTGAGCCGGCCGTCCGAGCGCCTCTACGGTTATGAGAGAGCCCTCGCCGAGGCCGGCCTGGGGCCCGTCGCCGGGGCCGATGAGGCCGGGCGCGGCGCCTGTGCCGGTCCCTTGGTCGCCGCGGCCGTCATCCTCGACGGTTCCCCGGCGGGACGCGTCGAGGGTCTGGACGACTCCAAGAGGCTCGCGGCCAGGACCCGTGAGCGTCTCTACGAGGAGATCACCGCCAGGGCCGTCGCCTGGTCGTGCGTGCGCATCGAGGCCGGCGAGTGCGACCGGTTGGGCATGTCCGAGGCCGACCTGCAGGGGCTGCGTCGCTGCCTGCTGCGTCTGGACCCCGCCCCGCGCTTCGCTCTTACCGATGGTTTCGCCGTGCCGGGTCTGCCGGTCCCGGGTCTGGGTGTGTGGAAGGGCGATCGGGTGTGCGCCTGCGTCGCTGCGGCCTCGATCGTCGCCAAGGTCACCAGGGACCGCATCATGGTCGCCTTCGATGGGCAGTATCCGGGTTACGGGTTCGCCGTTCACAAGGGTTATGCCACCCGGGGGCACCGGGAGCGTCTCGAGCGGTTGGGGCCGTGCGCCGTCCACCGGTTCGGCTACGCGAATGTGCGGGCAGCGGCTAGGCTGGTTCAATCATGAGCAGCGCCGATGACCTGGATGCCTACGAGAGCAAACTCGAGCTCGACCTGTACCGCGAGTACAAGGACGTGGTGAACATATTCACCTATGCCGTCGAGACCGAGCGGCGCTTCTACCTGTGCAACGCCGTCGATCTCAAGGTGCGTACCGAGGGCGGCGACGTCTACTACGAGGTCTCCCTGAGGGACGCCTGGGTCTGGGACATGTACCGTCCCAGCCGCTTCGTGAAGTCGGCCAAGGTCCTCACCTTCCGCGACGTCTCGATCGAGGAGATCCAGCACACCGATCTGGAGGTCCCCGACCCCGAGTGATGCCGCCCTCGACGGGGCTGTGGAGAACTGATCGGAACGCTCCGCACCGGCCCACACTCCATGCGGAGGTGGTTGCGATGAGCACCAAGTCACTGGGCCGACGGGGCGAGGACCTCGCGGTGGAGCATCTCGAGCAACTGGGGTGGCGCATCCTCGACCGGAATTGGCGGTGCAGCGCCGGCGAGGCCGATCTCATCGCCCATGATCCCGGTGACGGCTCCGTCGTCCTCGTCGAGGTGAAGTATCGCACTGGCACCGGCTACGGATTCCCGCTCGAGGCGATCACGCGAGCCAAGCGGATGCACCTGCGGGCCGTCTGCGGCGCCTGGCTGCGCGAGCATCGGGAGTCGTTGCCGGCCGGCACGCGGGTGCGCATCGACGCCCTCGGCATCGTCAAGGCGCCCGGCCGGCGGGCCGAGTTCACCCACGTCCGGAGGCTGTCATGAGCACCGCATCGGCGTGGTCCGTCGCCCTCATCGGCGTACGGGGCACCCCGGTCGAGGTCGAGGCGGCGCTCGGCTCCGGTCTGCCCCGCACCGTGCTGGTGGGCCTTCCCGACGCCGCGCTGTACGAAGCCCGCGACCGGTGTCGGGCCGCCGTGGCGGGGGCCGGTCTGCCGTGGCCCGACAGGCTCCTGACGATCAACCTCACCCCGGCCAGCCTGCCCAAGGCCGGCAGCCACTACGACCTGGCGATCGTCGCCGCCGTGCTGGCGTGCTCCGAGCTGGTCCCCAGGGCCGTGGCGTCGTCGTCGGTGCTCCTCGGCGAGCTGGGGCTGGACGGGCGCGTCAGGGCGGTGCGGGGAGTCCTGCCGGCGCTCGTGGCCGCCCGCTCAGCGGGCATCGAGCGCGCCATCGTGCCCGCTGAGCAGATCGGCGAGGCCGAGCTCGTCACTGGTGTGACCGTCTGGGGAGTGCGTGACCTGGCTGATCTCGTCGAGGTGCTCCACGGGCGGCCGACTCTCAACGAGGCGGCCCCCCCGGCCGCGGTCGAACCCGTGGCACAGCCCGATCTGGCCGATGTCCTCGGCCAGGAGCAGGCCCGCTGGGCCCTCGAGGTCGCGGCCGGCGGGGGCCATCACATCTTCTTCCACGGACCGCCGGGCACCGGCAAGACCATGCTCGCCCAGCGCCTGCCGGGGCTCCTGCCGTCGCTCGACGACGAGCGGGCCCTCGAGGTGTCGGCCATCCATTCGCTGGCCGGCGAGGACCTCGCCGGAGGCCTCGTCCGTCGGCCCCCGTTCGCCGATCCGCACCACAACGCGACCGTTGCGGCCGTGGTCGGCGGCGGTGCACGCGTGGCGCGGCCGGGAGCCGTCTCACTGGCGCACTGGGGGGTGCTCTTCCTCGACGAGGCCCCGGAGTTCTCCCCGCGGGTGCTCGACGCCCTGCGAACCCCTCTGGAGTCCGGCCGGATCACCATTGCGCGCTCGGCCGCGACGGTCACCTATCCGGCGCGGTTCCAGCTGGTCCTGGCCGCCAATCCGTGCCCGTGCGGGACCTACGGCACCCCGGGGGCCGAATGCAGGTGCACACCCATGGCGGTGCGCCGGTACGCCCAGAGGCTCAGCGGGCCGGTACTCGACCGCATCGACATCCACGTCCGGGTCACCGGCGAGGGAACCGCTCGCCTCGCGCCGAACCCGGGCGCGCAGCAAGGCGAGGAATCCGCGCGGGTCCGGGAGCGCGTGGTCGAGGCCCGGGCCCGCCAGCGCGAGCGCCTGGCCGGGACGCCCTGGACGCTGAACGCCCATGTCCCCGGCTCCCACCTGCGCCACCGGCTGCCGCCGGCCCAGGGGGCCGAACTCATCGACCACGCGCTGGCCCGGGGTCTCATCTCGGCCCGTGGCATCGACAAGATCCTGCGCATCGCGTGGACCATCGCTGATCTCGTGGGCCACGACAGGATCCTGCGGGATGACCTGACCGCGGCCATGGGGCTGCGGCGCGACGGGGCCTGGGCGGGGGTCGCGGCATGAGCACCGGGGCATCCGACTGGACGCCCGAGCGCCGGGCTCGGGCCGCGCTCACCTTCATCTGCGAACCGGGCAAACCCGATCTGTCCCGGCTCGTCGCCGAGCAGGGGGCGCCTGCCGTCGTCGAGGCGCTCGCCAGTGCGAGCAGCACTGCGGCATGGACCGTGCGGGCGCGCTCCCTCGACCTCGACGCCCTGCTCGCCTGCGCGGGGAGGATCGGCGCGCGCCTGGTCGTGCCCGGCGACGACGAGTGGCCCGCGGGCCTGGAGGACCTCGACTGGGTCGAACCGGTCGGCGGCATGTGCGGGGCACCCCTGGCGCTGTGGGTCAGGGGCCGGCGGCTCGACGAGGCCCTGCCGTCCGGCCGAAGAGCACTGGCCATCGTCGGGGCCCGGGCCTGTACCCGCTACGGGCAGGTGCTGGCCACCGACCTGGCGTCGCACCTGGCCGGCCAGTTCCCCGTTGTCAGCGGCGGCGCCTACGGCATCGACATTGCGGCTCATCAGGGCGCCCTCGCAGCCGGAGCCCCGACCATCGCCGTCATGGCCGGGGGACTCGACGAGTGGTACCCGAAGGGCAATACCCGGGTCTTCGAACGGATCCTCGACGAGTGGGCGATCGTTTCCGAGCTGCCGCCGGGCATGCGCCCCACTCGTCCGGGTTTCCTCGCCCGGAACAGGCTCATTGCGGCCCTGTCCGCAGGGGTGGTCGTCGTCGAGGCCGCGATGCGCTCGGGCGCGGTCAACACGGCGCACTGGGCGGGCTCCCTCGGACGAGTCGTCATGGCCGTCCCCGGGCCCGTAACATCGGCCCTGAGCGAGACCCCGCACCGGCTCATCCGGGATCACGAGGCCGAACTCGTCTCGGGGCCGGCCGACGTGCGGGCCCTGCTTTGCGCGCCCGGCGAGCAGCTCGAACTGCACCAGGCCGTGCCCTCCCGCCCCCTTGACGGGCTCGATCCTCGGCTGTTGGCCGTCCGCGAGGCGCTGCCGGGGCGGGGGAGCCTCACGGTCGACGAACTGGCCGGCAGGGCCCGCTGCACGAGCGCCGCATGCGACAGCGCTCTGGTCGAACTGGAGCTGCTCGGCCTGGTCGAGCAGACCGAGCCCGGCCAGTGGAGGCTCAGCGGGCCGCGCTGACGGCCGGTCGGGCCGTCAGGGCCCAGGCCCTGGTGGCCGGCGTCCGACGGGCGGCCGCGCGGCCGCGGGACCGGTGCGCCCCGGATCCGCGCCCAACCGCTCGGGGAACGGCCGCCCACGGCCACCGGCGTGCTGCGGACAGCGGGCGAATGAGCTCCGGGGCATTGGATTTCAGGGCTGCCCCGCTGGCCTAGGATGGATTGCCGGTGCGCGCAGGAGCGCGCCCGGACGACGCAGCCCGCACCCGTACCGAAGGGTCCCGGGAAACCAGCCAGAAGGAGCACCGCGTGAATCAGAACGTGCAGCAGGCCGCCGCGCCCGGTCTCGGCATCGAGGTGTCCTCGAAGGTGCCCATGCACTGGTACAACCTGAACGCCGATTTCCCCGAACCCATGCCGCCGGCCCTCGACCCGGCCACCGACGAACCCGTTCGTCCGGCCGATCTCGAGCCGCTGTTCGCCAAGTCCCTCATCGCCCAGGAGTTCAGCAGCGAACGCTACATCGAGATCCCGCAGCCGGTTCGCGAGGTCTACTCGCTGTGGCGTCCCAGCCCGTTGCGCCGTGCCGTCCGCTTGGAGCGGGCTCTGGGCACCGGGGCCAGGATCTACTACAAGTACGAGGGTGTCAGCCCCTGCGGCTCTCACAAGCCCAACAGTTCCGTGCCGCAGGCCTACTTCAACAAGATCGAGGGCATCGAGCGTCTGACCACCGAGACCGGCGCCGGTCAGTGGGGCGCCTCGCTCGCCTTCGCCTGCGCCCTGTTCGGCATGGGGTCGGAGACCTGGCAGGTGCGCTCCTCCTACGAGCAGAAGCCCTACCGCCGTCTGCAGATGGGCGTCTACGGCTCGCAGTGCCATCCCTCGCCCTCCGAGCTCACCGAGTCCGGTCGCAGGCTGCGCGGGCAGTTCCCGGACACCACGGGTTCGCTCGGCATGGCCATTTCCGAGGCCGTCGAGGTCGCGGCCAAGGACCCTCGGACTCACTACGCGCTGGGCAGTGTGCTCAACCACGTCATGATCCACCAGAGCGTCATCGGTCTTGAGCTGCTCGACCAGCTCGAGGAGGCCGGCGAGGAGCAGGCCGATGTCGTCTTCGCCTGCGCCGGCGGCGGTTCGAACGCGGCGGGCATGATGTTCCCACTGCTCGGCCAGAACCTGCGCGGGGGGAGCACCACCCGCCTCGTCGCCGTCGAACCGGCGGCCTGCCCGTCCATGACCGAAGGCGAGTACCGTTACGACTTCGGCGACGTGGCCGGGATGACTCCCAAACTCATGATGTACACGCTCGGCGCCGACTTCGTGCCTCCGGCGATCCACGCCGGAGGCTTGCGTTACCACGGTATGAGCCCGATGGTCTCCCACGCCGTGCATCTCGGCCTCATCGACCCGATCGCCGTCGACCAGGAGCGTTCCTTCGAGGCGGGCGTCGCCTTCGCCCGTACCGAGGGCATCATCCCGGCCCCGGAGTCCACCCACGCCATCGCCGGCGCCCTCGATCACGTCACCAGCGGCGCCGCCCGGCCCGGCGAGGTCGTCGTCATCGGCGTCTCCGGCAGTGGCGTCCTGGACTTGGCCGCATACGACGGTAGGTTCTGAAGTCATGGCTGAGAATTCCGACATGACCGCGGACCGCCATGTCGTCGGCCTCGCCCTGGACGCCAACGGCATGGTCTGCGGCCTGGGCCGCGCGCCGCGCATGGCCGTCGCTGCCGTCGAGAACGGCCGGGTCGTCGACTGGCGCATCGAGGAGACCAACTGGGACGTCCTCCACGACCAGGGTGAGCACGGCCGACACCATGCCCGCATCGTGCGCTTCATGCGCCAGAACGGCATCGACGTCGCGGCAGCCGGCCACATGGGTCCGCCCATGATCAACACCCTCGGCAGGCTCGGGCTCGCCGTGGTGGTGGGCGTACCCGCCGACATGGCTCCTGAGCGGGCCGTTGCAGCGGTCGTCGGACGCCTTGTCCGGGGCGGGTGAGCAACCGGCACTGACACATGAGTGAGGCCCGCTCCCTGACGGGGGCGGGCCTCCGTGCGCCGGGGCTCAGGCCCTGACCACGCCCAGTACGAGCAGGACGATGATCACTGCGGCCAGTACGACGCGGTAGACGACGAAGCCGGTGAACTTGTTGCTCGAGACGAACTTCAGCAGCCAGGCGATCGAGAAGTAGGCCACGATCAGCGAGACCAGGGTTGCCACGATGGTGGGTGCCCAGCCGATGGCTGTGCTGCCGGCGGGGGCCGACGTGATGTCGGAGGCCGCGGTGGCGGCCTCGTAGGCACCGGCGGCCACGAGCGCCGGGATGCCCATGTAGAACGACAGGCGGGTGGCGGTCTCACGCGTGTACCCGCGGAAGAGGCCGGCGGAGATCGTCGCGCCCGACCGGGAGATGCCGGGGAACAGGGGAGCAAGAGCCTGGAACAAGCCGATGATCAGGGCGTCCTTGATGCCGACATCCCCCATCCGACGCGTCAGGTCCCTGCGGCGATCGGCGACGGCCATGGCGATGCTCCACAGCAGCAGGGCGGCGGCGATGACCCACAACGAGCTCAGCGCGCCCTCGATGAGGTCCTTGCACAGCAGGCCGACCACTGCGACGGGGATCGAGCCGACGATGATGCCCCAGCCGAGTGTGTAATCGGGGTCGGCGCGCCCGTTCTCGCCCGTAAGACCGCGGAACCATGCTGCGACGATGCGGACGATGTCCTTCCAGAAGTAGATGATCGCGGCGAGGATCGCGCCCACCTGGATGATGGCGGTGAAGGCGGTGATGCCGGCGCCCTGGATGTCGTAGCCGAGCAGCTTCTCGACGATGCGCAGGTGACCTGTGCTGGAGACGGGCAGGAACTCCGTAATGCCCTCGACGACGCCGAGAATGATTGCATGGAGAAGGTTCATGGGTGCCTTTGCGGATCGGGGAATGCCATTGCACGGACCGGGCCAAGCCTAGCCCGTTGCGTGCGCGTCATGGCCGGCCGGGCCGCTGCCCGGGCGCTCTGAAGCGACGGCCACACGCTGATCGGCCCGGACCGACGCATCGACTGCGCAGTCCGGGCCGAGTCCTCAACCCGCGTGGGGTTCGCGGGAACTCTTCAGCTGTGAATAGTGCTCGGCATGTGGGGGTGGCGCCTCATCCATCGCGCTGGGGT
This sequence comes from uncultured Propionibacterium sp., assembly GCF_963539965.1. Lineage (NCBI taxonomy): Bacteria > Bacillati > Actinomycetota > Actinomycetes > Propionibacteriales > Propionibacteriaceae > Propionibacterium > uncultured Propionibacterium sp. The sequence goes on along the minus strand of NZ_CAUTOU010000027.1, from coordinate 19,428 downwards.
GGGGCCCGAGGAACTCGAGAGGCTCTCGCCGAGGGGGATCGCAGGTGGCGGGGGTGGTGCCGACCCGGCGCATCGACGCTCCGTCGGGGTTCTCTCAAGGCCATGCGCGACAGATGCGGGGATGGGCGACGCGACGCCAAGCACTATTCACAGCTTCAAGTTGTGGCTTTCTTACGAAAACCACAGGAAAGACCTTAGAGGATCAGGCCGCGGAAAGCCAGTCGTACATGGAGGTCTCAGGGTTCAACAAGGGTTAAATCTTCAGCAATCGGCAGTATAAACGCATGTATCCAGAAAAAATTATTGCAGCGAGACCATCTAACCGAAAAAAATTTCGTTAAATTTTTTGCAACTCGATTTGCAGAACCAGCGACGGGGTGTCGTCAAGCTGTGAGAGCGTTCACAGTTCGACAGTGCGGCTCCGGGCCGCGGACCGAACCAGAAGATCCCCCGACCAGGAGTGGTCGGGGGATCCCATGCCGTGTCCGAGAGAGGACTTGAACCTCCATGGCCTGAAAGCGGCCACTAGCACCTCAAGCTAGCGCGTCTACCAATTCCGCCACCCGGACATCACCCAGCGTTGCGGCTGCCTGCAACGAGCAAGCAGCTTAGCAGAGCTTCGGTGGCAACGCGAATCGCGGGTCCAGGGGGCCATGGTCGCGGCTGGGATGGTGGCGTGGTCGGGGGCCGCCCGCGATCGGGTGTTGATCAGGGCGAATATCATCGAAGCAGCGCGGCTCCGGGACGGTGGAGCGGGGTGGGAGGCATTCGTGGACGCCGATACGGACCACATCACCTCGGTAAGACTGACTCATCAGATGCGCAGCGGCGTTGAGTACGAGGTTCAGCAGATCAGGCTCGCCCGTTGGATCGGCCGCAACCAGGTGCGCCGCATCCTCACCGAGCAGGCGCAGCACAATGGCTGGGAGCTGTGGCGGTTGCGCCGCTATCGCGACGGTTCGCGCGAGGTCTGGTTGCGCCGCAAGATCATCCGCGCCCGGCTCACCGCGTTCGTGTGAGTGCGGGCGCGCCGGCCGCCGGAGGTCCCGGATCGTTCGACGCGGGTGCCGGGTGGCCGGATCGGGCACCCCATGCCGGCGCGGCCCGTGGCCCGCCCCCGTGGTGGGGCCGTACGGGCCGGTCGACGATTTCCGGTCAGCCCTGCGCCTCGGGCCGCGGCCGCGCCTGGTTCGGGCCGCCCGTCACGTCATCGAGGGCGGCGACGATCGGCTCGGGCAGTGTGAGGGCGTCGAGGTCGAGGTACGGTTCGAGCTGGTCCGCGGTGCGTGCACCGAGCAGGGGGGCGGTGACTCTGGGGGCGTCGCGCACCCACAGCATCGCGACCTGTGCCGGGGCGAGGCTCAGGCCGCTCGCGGCACGGGCCACGGCATCGACGACCGCGCGGCTGCGCGACTCGAGATAGGGCTCGACGAACCAGCTGAAGTGATCCCTGGCCCCGCGGGAGTCGCGTGGCACGGTCCTGCGGTACTTGCCGGTGAGCACGCCCCGCCCGATGGGGGACCAGGCGAAGAGGCCCATGCTGTGTGCGGCGAGCGCCGGGATCACCTCGATCTCCGCCCGCCGCGCCAGGAGCGAGTACTCGACCTGGCCGCTGACGAGGCCGGCGCGTCCGGGAACAGCCTTCTGCCAGGCGGCTGCGGTACCGATCTGCCAACCGATGTAATTGCAGATGCCGGCGTAGCGCGCCATGCCGGAGCTGACGGCGATGTCGAGGGCTGCCAGCGTCTCCTCGTACGGGGCGTGCCCCCAGGCGTGCACCTGCCACAAATCGACGTGGTCGGTGCGCAGGCGGCGCAGGGAACCGGCCAGGTCGTCGAGCATCGCCTTGCGGGAGGTGTCGATCGTCCGGCGGCCGTCGCGGAGGCCGAAGCCCGCCTTGGTCGCGATGATCAGTTCATCGCGCCGCACATGGGTACGGGTGATCCGTCCGATCATCTTCTCGGCGGCGCCCCCGCCATAGGCCGGCGCGGTGTCGATGAGATTGCCACCGGCGTCGGCGAAGCGCTCGACGAGCCTCTCGGCCGCGTGCAGATCGGTGTCGCCGCCCCAGGTCATGGTGCCCAGGCCCAGCCTGCTGACTTCCAGCCCGGAGTCGCCCACCCTGCGCGTCTTCACCCCGAATGTCTCCTGCCTCGCGGGCCTTGCCGGTGCCCGTCATGCGTGCTTCCGGGCGCCAGCCTAGTAGCCCCGGGTAGTTTTGGGGCATGCGAGCATGGTCAGCCGTTGAGGTCCCCACGATCCCCGCCACACCGAGCAGCTACAGGATCCCGGAGCGGGTGAGCCTGGTCACCACCAACGACAGGGCCCTGACGCCGGTCGGCCCCGAGCAGGGCACTGCGGGCATGTACGTGTGCGGCATCACCCCGTACGACGCGACCCATCTGGGGCATGCGTTCACCTATCTGACCTTCGACCTGCTGAACCGCGCCTGGCGCGACGCCGGTCTCGATGTCGAATACGCCCAGAACGTCACCGATGTCGACGACCCGTTGCTCGAACGCGCCGCTGCCACGGGCGTCGACTGGCGAGAGCTGGCTGACGATCAGATCGGCCTGTTCCGTTCCGACATGACCGCTCTGCGCGTCCTGCCACCGGACTGGTACGTGCCCGCAACCTCGATCATCCACGAGGTGATCGACCTGGTGGCCGGGCTCGCCTCCTCCGGCCTCGTCTACCAGGTCGAGGACCCCGAGCACCCAGACTGGTACTTCCGCACCGCGCAGGCCCCTGGTTTCGGCGCGGAGAGCCATCTCGGCCGTGAGGCCATGCTCCTCGAGTTCGCCGAGCACGGCGGCGATCCGGACCGCCCCGGCAAGAAGGACGCCCTCGACTGCCTGATCTGGCGGCTGGAGCGCCCGGGCGAACCGGCATGGGACTCCTCCCTCGGGCGTGGCCGTCCCGGCTGGCACATCGAGTGCGCGGCCACCGCGCTCAACCGCCTCGGCACGGCCTTCGACGTCCAGGGCGGCGGCCGTGACCTGGCCTTCCCGCACCACGAGATGTGCGCCGCTGAGGCCGTCGTCGCCACCGGCGAGCCCTTCGCCAGGGCCTATGCCCATGTCGGCATGGTCGGTCTGGACGGCGAGAAGATGAGCAAATCACTCGGCAACCTCGAGCTCGTCAGCCGTCTGGTCGATGCCGGAGCCGACCCGATGGCCGTGCGCCTGGCTCTTCTGAACCATCACTACCGCGGTGACTGGGAGTGGACCGCCGAGCAGCTCGGCGCGGCGCAGCGCCGCCTGGACGCCTGGCGGGCGGCGGTCCGGGCCGATCGCGGCACGAGCGCCGTGCCCGTCATCGCCGATCTGCGCCGCACGATGCGCAACGACTTGGACGCTCCGACCGCCCTGGCCGTCATCGACGAGTGGAGCTCGGCAGTCCTGGCAGGTGATGGCCAGGATGAGGAGGCCCCCGGCCAGGTGGCCGCGGCCGCCGACGCCCTGCTCGGCGTCGAACTGGCCTGACGGGATGAATCCGAGCACACGCGCGCACCCCGCCGTGCCGGTCAACCGATCGGCGGCAGCGGGTGGCTCGTGCCGGCGGGGGCCGTGGAACCGTCCGACGGCCCTGGCGGGGGCATCGTGGCCAGATCGTCATCGCTGGGCTCGTCCGGGGCGGGTTCGCGCGCTGGCGCGTCCCTGACCGGGCGCTCGATACCGGCCGCCCCGTAGACCTCGGCCTCGTCGAGGGTCTCTTTCTCGAGCAGGCGATTGGCGATCGCGTCGAGCTGGGCGCGATGCTCGCGAAGCAGCGTGACGGCCTGCTCGTGGCACTCCTCGATGATGCGGCGGACCTCGTCGTCAACGGTCGCCAGCGTCGAGTCCGAGATGCCGAGCTGGTGCGGGTCGGCATCGTGCGGGAGCACCATCACCGGTCCGACCTTCTTGCTCATGCCCCATCGCCCGACCATCTGACGGGCGATGGCGGTGGCCTGGTTGAGATCGGACTCGGCTCCGGTGGTGATGACCCCGAAGATCGCGTCCTCGGCCGCCATGCCGCCCAGCGCACCGACGATGCGCCCGCGCAGGTACTCCTCGTCGTAGCCGTACTTGTCGGTGTCGGGCGTCGACAGCGTGATGCCGAGGGCCTGGCCGCGAGGGATGATCGAGACCTTGCGCACCGGATCGGCGCCCTTCTGCAGCATGCCGAGCAGGGCGTGTCCGCTCTCGTGGTAGGCCGTGCGGCGCCTCTCGTCGTCGGGGATGACCACGGAGCGGGCGACGCCGAGCTGGATCTGCTCCAGCGCATTGATGAAGTCGTGCTGGTGGACGACCTGGTCGGAGCGGCGTGCCGCTTGCAGGGCCGCCTCATTGGCGAGGTTCGCCAGATCGGCGCCGGTCATACCGGGCGTCGTGGCCGCGATCCGCGACAGGTCGACGTCGGCCGCCATCGGGATCTGACGGGTGTGCACCCTCAGAATCGACTCGCGCCCCTTCTGATCGGGCGCGCTGACCGTGATGACGCGGTCGAAGCGACCCGGCCGGGTCAGGGCCGGGTCGAGCACATCGGCACGGTTGGTGGCCGCCATGACGATGACGCCCTCGGTTCCGTCGAAACCGTCCATCTCGGTGAGGATCTGGTTCAGCGTCTGCTCCCGCTCGTCGTTGCCGCCCACGGAGCGGTTGGAGGCCCGCGAGCGGCCGATGGCGTCGATCTCGTCGATGAAGATGATCGAGGGGGCCGTCTTGCGGGCCTCGTCGAACAGCTGGCGCACCCGCTGAGCGCCCACTCCGACGATCATCTCGATGAACTCGGCGGCCGAGGCCGAGTAGAAGGGCACGTCGGCCTCGCCGGCGGTGGCCCGGGCCAGCAGCGTCTTGCCGGTGCCGGGCTCGCCCTCGAGCAGAACGCCCTTGGGGGCTCGGGCGCCCACCCGACGGTACTTGTCGGGGTTGCGCAGGAAGTCGACGATCTGGCCGACCTCCTCCTGCACCTCGTCGATGCCGGCGACGTCGGAGAAGTTCACGCGGACGGTGTCCTTCTGAACAGGCTTCACGTCGCGGCCTATGCCGCCGAGGCCGCCCAGCCCGCCGCCCTTGGACATGCGGTTCATGAACCACAGGTAGATGCCGATGAGCAGCAGCCACGGCCCGAAGGCCATGATGAGGCTCATGAGCGGGCTGGTCGTCTCGACGGTGGAACTCGCCGAGACGGTGACGCCCTGCTCATTGAGCATGGTGAGCAGATCGTCCTGCGCCCATGTGGGGCGCTCGGTGGTGAACTGCGTGTACTGCTGGCCGGCCTTGGACTCGGAGTCCTCCGGCACGGTGGCGGCGTTCTTGAGGTTGCCGTCGATCGTGTCGCCGGTGGCGTGGACGACCTCGACGTTGCCGGCCTGCACCTGGGCGATGAACTCGTTGTAGCTGATCTGGGGGGGCCGGCGGGACTGGTTGAACCAGCTGACGGCGGCCATCATGATGATGAGCAGGATCACCCATGGCACGATGCGCACCCACAGCGGACGCTTGGGGCGCTCGCCGTCGCCATTGGGCAGGCCCTCGGTGTGCCAGGGCTTGGGGGAGTCGAGCGGAGGAGGCCCCGAAGGGGCCTCGCTGCGCCACTTCTTGGGCGTGTCCTTGTCGCGCGGGGGATCCTGCTTGGACAGGCCGCCCTGACCGGATCCGTCGGCGCGCCCGGACGAGGACGACGACTCTCGTGCCATGAACACCTCCTGTTTCAGTGCACATCGATAGTAGGTGCGCTCGCCGACAAATTCCCATCGGCGCCGGCCGCCCACTCCGGCTCGGAAGCGGACCCAGGGGGCGGTCAGGGCTGGGTTAGGCTTGTGCGGTGAGCAAGAGTTTCGAGCAGCTGTTCGCCGAGCTGACCCGTACGGCGGCCGAGCGGCCGGCCGGGTCCGGCACCGTCGCCAAGCTGGACGAGGGCACCCACGCCATCGGCAAGAAGGTGGTCGAGGAGGCCTGCGAGGTGTGGATGGCCGCCGAGCACCAATCCGGGGAGGAGCTGGCCGAGGAGATCAGCCAGCTCCTGTACTGGGCGCAGGTCGTCATGCTCGACAGGGGCCTCGGCCTGGAGGACGTCTACCGCTATCTGTGATCCGAGGCGCCCTGCTGGCGCCGGGGGCCGCGAACATCTTCGGAGGACCGCCGTGAGTGAGGACAGACTGATGCGCATCGCCGTGCCCAACAAGGGCGCCCTGTCGGGGGCTGCGGCGCAGATGCTGCGCGAGGCCGGCTACGCGCAGCGCACCGATTCCAAGGAGCTCGTCATGATCGACGAGGAGAACGGCGTCGAGTTCTACTACCTGCGCCCGCGCGACATCGCCGTCTACGTGGGGGAGGGCGCACTCGACCTGGGCATCACCGGTCGTGACATGCTCATCGACTCCGGTGCCCCCGCCAGCGAGATCCTTTCGCTCGGCTTCGGCGTGAGCCGTTTCCGCTTCGCCGCGCCGCGACGGGCCGGTTACCGGTTGGCCGATCTCAACGGCAGGCGCATCGCCACCAGCTACCCGGGCCTGCTCGGCCGTTACCTCGCCGAGCACGGCATCGATGCCCGCCTCGTCCACCTGGACGGCGCGGTCGAGTCGAGTGTCGCCCTCGGCGTCGCCGATGCGATCGCCGACGTCGTCGAGACCGGTACGACCCTGCGCAAGGCCGGTCTGGAACTCTTCGGCGACCCGATCCTCAGGAGCGAGGCCATCCTGATCCGCCGCGACTCCGACCGGATCGATCCCACGGCCCTCGACCACTTCACCCGCCGCCTGTCGAGCGTCCTGGTGGCCCGCGACTACGTCCTCATGGACTACGACTGCCCGTCGGCGGTGCTCGAGAGGGCCACCAGGCTGACGCCGGGCTACGCCGCTCCGACCGTCGCGGAGCTGGCCCGTCCCGGCTGGGTCGCCGTGCGCGCCATGGTGCGCCGCCCCGACGCCCAGCGTCTCATGGACGACCTGTGGGACCTCGGTGCCCGGGCGATCCTCGTGACCGAGCTCGGAGCCTGCCGCCTGTGAACCGTTTGGGGCGGGGAGGTCCTGGACGCCGGACCGGTCGTGACGGGGGCCGGCCTCTCGTCACTGGATGCCACGGCGCTGGAGGATCGTGGTGATCTCGTCCTCGTCGAAGTCGTCGGAGGGGCTGCTGGGGGCCGCTGCGGCCGGATCCGCGGGAGCGGCGGTGTCACCGGCGCCTCCCCCTCCGGAGGAGACGGCGGCGGGTGCGCCGGCGACACCCAGGCGCTTCTGCATGGCGGCCTCGCGGCGCCGCCTGCCCTCGGCGCGGCCGACCCCGGCCATGAACGAGGCGATGACGTAGAGGAGCACCCCCAGGCCGGCGCAGGCGATACCGGCCCACATCGTGGTGTTCAGGCTCTGCCCGTGCACCCAGTCCGCGAAGCCCCGCGCGGCATCGGCCAGGAGGACCATCGCGCCGGTCAGCCAGGCGCCGACGAAGAAGACGGTGACGGCGATGCCGCGGAGAAGGGCACGGGCACTGCGCCGGCTCCGCCACCCGACGAAGGCGTACAGCAGACCGAGGACGGCCAACGCGGCGGAAACGACGAGGGCGAGGGTCTGGACGCTCATGGCTCAAGATTGTCACATGAGGCGGTACCGTCGGATGGCCACGGCCCGATTTCGTTCGCGTGCTCTCATGGTCTAAGATCGAGGAGTTGACCGGTGTCGGAAGACGCCATCAGCACGCAAGTGGAGGCCTGATCTCCCACCTTGCCGGGTCAGCACGGCGGGTCACTTCCAGTGCGGGACGCGACTGTGCGAGCGCTCGTGCAGGGCATAGCCTTTCGTCGGCGTCCGGTCAGAGCATGTTCAGGCCTTCGCCCGCGGGCGAAGGCCTTTTTCCTGCGCCGGTCACGACGGCCACATCATTGGAGGACATAATCAGCAACGAACTGCGCATCAACGAGCGCATCCGTGTTCCCGAGGTCCGCCTGGTCGGACCCGGCGGCGAGCAGATCGGCATCGTCCGCGTCGAGCAGGCCATGCGGCTCGCCCGTGAGCGCGACCTCGACCTCGTCGAGGTCGCGGCGACTGCGCGCCCACCCGTTTGCAAGCTCATGGACTACGGCAAGTTCAAGTATGAGAACGCCCAGAAGGCCCGTGAGTCCCGCCGCAACCAGACCAACACCGTCATCAAGGAGATGAAGCTCCGTCCCAAGATCGACGAGCACGACTACGAGACCAAGAAGGGTCACGTCGTCCGCTTCCTCCGCAGCGGTGACAAGGTGAAGATCACCATCATGTTCCGCGGTCGCGAGCAGTCGCGTCCGGAGCTCGGTTTCAACCTGCTCAAACGCCTGGCCGATGACGTCGTGGCCGATGGGGCGATCGAGCAGAACCCCAAGCAGGAGGGCCGCAATATGCACATGGTGCTGGCGCCCACCCGCAAGAAGAGCGAGGCCCGGACCGAGCAGGAGGCCGAGAAGGCCCGCAGGCAGGCCAGGCGCGCCGATGAGGCCGCTGCCGAGAAGGCCGAGGAGGCCCGTCTCCGCGAGGCCGCCAGGAGGCAGCCCAAGAAGAGGAAGCGGGGTCCCGCCGACAACATGGACCCCGACATCGACCTGTAGCCCACCGGCTGCAGGAGGACCCGAAGACCGCTCCGGCGCCGGTGGACGTCGGATGAAGTGAATGGAGCGATGGATGCCCAAGATGAAGACGCACTCCGGTGCGAAGAAGCGGTTCAAGGTGACTGGCAGCGGCAAGCTCGTGCACGCCCGCGCCGGTAAGGCGCACCTGAACGAGCACAAGCCCACCAGGCGCACCCGCCGTCTGTCGGTGGACGCCGCACTCGGCAAGAGCGACGCCAGGAAGGCCCGCAGGATGCTCGGCATCTGAGGCGGCGGCTCCTCTCCCATCCGACACCTGATCCTTTATTCTTCAACCAAGGAGTACACCATGGCACGCGTCAAGCGCGCAGTGAATGCGAAGAAGAAGCGCCGCGAGATCCTCGAGCAGGCCTCGGGCTACCGCGGTCAGCGCTCGCGCCTCTACCGCAAGGCCAAGGAGCAGATGCTGCACTCGGGCACCTACTCGTTCCGCGACCGCAAGGCCAGGAAGGGCGACTTCCGCTCGCTGTGGATCCAGCGCATCAATGCCGCGACCCGCGTCGAGGGCATGACCTACAACCGTTTCATCAACGGCCTGAAGACTGCCGGCGTCGAGGTCGATCGCAAGATCCTGGCCGATCTGGCCGTCAGCGATCCCACCGCCTTCTCCGCACTGGTGAAGGTCGCCAAGGAGAATCAGCCCACCGCCAAGGTCGCCTGACCCGGTCGCGGTGGCGAGAGCCATGAACGACGAGCCGGGCGCCGGCGTCCCCCTCATCTCGCCGAGGGCGCTGCGTTCGACTCGTCGGCTGCTGCAGCGCAGGACCCGTGCCGAGAGGGGCCTGTTCCTCGCGGAGGGCGCCCAGGCGGTGCGCGAGGCGCTGAGCCGCCCGGGCGTGGTCCGCAGGCTCATCGTCGCCGACCCCGAGCGTCACGGCGAGCTCATGAGCGCGGCCGGCGGCGCCGAGACGGTGCGAGCCCGCCCCGAGGAGTTGCGCATGCTGTGCGACACGGTCACCCCGCAGGGCATCGTGGCGGTCTGCCGGTGGCCACGAGCGCGGCTGTCCGACGTGCGTCATCCGCGTCTCGTCGTCATCTGCGCCCAGGTGCGCGACCCCGGCAATGCCGGCACGGTCGTGCGCTGCGCCGACGCCTTCGGCGCGGACGCCGTGGTGCTCACGCGCGGATCGGTCGACATCACCAACCCCAAGACCGTGCGCGCCTCGGTCGGCAGCGTCTTCCACCTGCCGGTCATCACCGGTGCCGGCCTCGGCGAGACGGTCGGATGGGCCCGTGCCAACGCCATGACGGTCCTGGCCGCCGACGGGACGGGGACCGCCCTGGACGAACTCGACGCCCGCGGCGAACTGGCTCGCCCGACCGCATGGTTGCTGGGCAACGAGGCGTGGGGCCTGCCCGCCGACCAGCTCGATGCGGCCGATCAAGTGGCCGCCGTGCCGATGTGGGGCCGGGCCGAGAGCCTCAACCTGTCGACCGCGGCGGCGATCTGCCTGTACGTCTCGGCCAGTGCGCAGCGGCGGGGGCCGCAGCGGTGAGCACGGCGGTCGACGCGCCCGCGACGGGCCGGGGCCGGGCGCCCCGGATGCGCCCGGGGCGCGGGTGATCGGCATCCGGGGTCCCGCCCCCTGACGCGCGGCGGGCGCCGGCCCGGCGGCCCCCTAGACTTGTGAGGCGCGGCCGGCTTCGCGCCGGCCCCGGGCGGAGCGAAAGAGGGGAGCCCATGTCAGGGCCAGACAGCACCAGTGAGTCGTTGAACCGGGAACGGGTCGAGCAGATGGTGGACGACGCCCTCGAGGCCATCGCCGCCGCGGCCGACTCGGCCGAGCTCAGGGCGGTGCGCCTGGCGCACGCCGCCGACAAGTCCCCGCTGGCTCTGGCCAACCGCCGTATCGGCGCCATGCCGAAGGGGCTGCGCAGGGACGCCGGCAGGCTCATCGGCTGGGCCCGAGGCCGCGTCGACCAGGCCCTGACGGTTCGCGCCGCCGAACTCGAGACGGCCGAGATGGCCGCCCGCCTCGAGGCCGAACGCGTCGATGTCACCCTTCCGGTGGCGGAGCACCCCCTCGGCGCGGAGCATCCGCTGACCGCTCTCATCAACCGCATGTGCGATGTCTTCGTGGCCATGGGCTGGGAGGTCGCCGAGGGCCCCGAGCTCGAGGCCGAGTGGCTCAACTTCGACGCCCTGAACTTCACCCCCGACCACCCGGCGCGCTTCATGAGCGACACGCTCTTCGTCGATCCGCCGGGCGATCACAAGATCATGCGCACCCAGACCTCGCCGGTTCAGGTGCGCACCCTGCTCGAACGCGACCTGCCCGTCTACGTCGTCAGCCCCGGCAAGGTCTTCCGCGCCGACGAGTACGACGCCACCCATCTGCCGGTCTTCCACCAGTTGGAGGGCCTGGCCGTCGACAGGGGCATTACGATGGGCGATCTCAAGGGCACTCTCGACCATCTGGCCAGGGCGACGTTCGGCGACATCCGTACGCGCCTGCGCCCGCACTACTTCCCGTTCACCGAGCCGAGCGCGGAAGTCGACCTGGAGTGCTTCGTCTGCCACGGCGCCTCGGTCGGCGATCCGGAGCACCCCTGTCGCACCTGTCGGTCGGAGGGCTGGATCGAGTGGGGCGGCTGCGGTGTCGTCAATCCGCGCGTGCTGACCGCCGCCGGCGTCGACACGAGCATCTACTCGGGCTTCGCCTTCGGCATGGGCGTCGACCGCACCGTCATGTTCCGCAACAACGCCCCCGATCTGCGCGACTTCGTCGAGGGCGACGTCAGATTCAGCCGGTCGCTGAGGGGGGATGCGCGATGAGAGCGCCGATGAGCTGGCTCCGCGATCTCGTGGAGCTCCCGCACGGCGTGACCACCGCCCAGGTGGCGGACGCCTTCACCCGCATGGGCCTGCAGGTGGAGCACATCGAGACCGTCGGCGGGGGCATCACCGGCCCGGTCGTCGTCGGCCGCGTCCTGGACTTCGTCGAGGAGCCGCAGCGGAACGGCAGGACCATCCGCTGGTGCCGCGTCGACGTGGGGCCGTTGAACGGATCCGAGAACAATCCCGACATCACCGACGCCCGCGGCATCGTCTGCGGCGCCCAGAACTTCGCCAGGGGCGACTACGTCGTGGTCTGCCTGCCCGGCGCCGTGCTGTCCGGCGGTTCCCGCATCGGCGCCCGCAGGACCTACGGCCACATGAGCGACGGCATGATCTGCGCCGCCGACGAGCTCGGCATCGGCGAGGACCACACCGGCATCATCGTGCTGCCGCCGGCCGAGGCCGCCAGGGCCGGCCTCGGCTCCGACGCGCTGGCGCTGCTCGGCGTCCCCGACGAGGTCCTCGACATCGACGTCACGCCCGATCTGGGCTATGCGCTGTCGATGCGCGGCCTGGCCCGCGAGGCGGCCCAGGCCTTCGACGTGCCCTACAACGACCTCTACTCGCGCCGTGTCCCCGCCAAGACCCAGGGGGCCTACCCGGTGCGCATCGAGTCGGACGACTGCCAGTTGTTCGTCGATCTGTGCGTCAGCGGCATCGACCCGCACGCGCCCACCCCGACGTGGATGCGCCACCGCCTCGAGGCCAGCGGCATGCGTTCGATCAGCCTGCCCGTCGACATCACGAACTACGTGATGCTCGAATCGGGCCAGCCCCTGCACGGTTACGACGCCGACAAGCTGCTCGGCCCGATCGTCGTGCGCAGGGCGGCCGCCGGCGAGAGGCTCACCACGCTCGACGGCGTCGAGCGCGTCCTGAGCACCGACGACCTGCTCATCGTCGACGACTCGGGACCCATCGGCCTGGCGGGCGTCATGGGCGGCCGGACCACCGAGCTGGGCGAGGGGACGACCAGTGTGGTCATCGAGGCCGCTCACTTCTCGCCCGGCACGATCGGCCGCACCTACCGCCTCCACAAGCTCGCCTCCGAGGCCTCCAGGCGTTTCGAGCGCACGGTCGATCCGGGCGTGGCCTGCGCCGCCGCCCGCATGGCGGCCCGCCTGTTCGCGGAGCTCGCCGGTGGCACCGTCGCCGCGGGCGCAACCGTGGCCGGCCAGGTGCCGGTCACGCCCTCCCTGACGATCGACGCCGGCCTGCCCGCGCGCATCCTGGGCGCCCGCATCGACTCCGACCGTGTCGTCGAGGTCTTCCAGGGCGCCGGCATCACGGTCAGGTGCAAGGGCGATGCGCTCACCCTGACCCCGCCCACCTGGCGCACCGACCTGCGCGATCCCTACGACTACGTCGAGGAGGTCGGCCGCAGGCTCGGGCTGGACGTCATCGAGTCCAGGATGCCGCGCGCCGTCGCCGGCCGGGGCCTCAGCCCGGCTCAGCGCGCCCGCCGCGCGGTCAACGCCGCAGTGGCCCGGGCCGGTTTCGTCGAGGTCATCACGCTGCCGTTCATCGGCGCCGGGGAGCTCGATCGGCTCGGTCTGCCCGACGATGCGGACCAGCGCCGCCTGGTGAAGCTGGCCAACCCGCTGGCCGACACCGCCCCGTACCTGCGTACCAGCCTGCTGCCGGGCCTGTTCGCCGCCGTCCGGCGCAACACCTCGCGCGGCCAGGACGATCTGGCCGTCTTCGAGGCCGGCTCGGTCTTCTGGGCCAACCCCGCCGCGACGGCCCCGATGCCCGAGGTGGGCCACCGCCCCAGCGAGGCCGAGATAGCCGGTATCCGCAGTGCACTGCCCGACCAGCCCCGCATGATCGCCGCGGTGCTCACCGGCCAGTGGCTGCCCGCCACGTGGCGCCATGCCGCGATCAGGGCCGACTGGACCCATGCGGTGCACTTCGCCCAGACTGCGGCCGACGTGCTCGGCCTTGAACTGGACCGCAGGGCCGCCGCGATCGCGCCCTGGCACCCCGGCCGCTGCGCCGAGCTGTCGGTACGGGGCGCCGCGGGCGGGCCGGTCGTCATCGGCGCCGCCGGTGAACTGCATCCCGAGGTCGTCAAGGTCCACGGCCTGCCCGAGCGCGCCTGCGCCGTCGAGATCAACCTCGACCTGCTCGTGGCCTGCGCGCCCGGAGGCGGTGAGATCTCCGCGCTGAGCGGTTTCCCACTGGCCAAGGAGGACGTCGCCCTCATCGTCGACGAGCGGACCCCGGCGGCCGACGTCGAGGCCGCCCTCATCGAGGGCGCCGGGGGCCTGCTCGAGTCGATCGCGCTGTTCGACGTCTTCCGGGGGCCGCAGATCGGCGAGGGCAGGAAGTCGCTCGCCTACAGCCTGCGCTTCCGCGGCGCCGATCGCACACTCACCCAGGACGAGGCCGCTGCCGCCCGCGACAGCGCCGTCAGGGCCGCCGTCGAGCGGTTCGGAGCGGTCCTGAGGGAGGCCTGACCCGGCCGCGGCGGGTCGGTGCCGGTGACTCCCCAGATGGGTTCGCTCGAAGCCGAATCAATGGTTGACGGGGAGCATCCGCCGGACGTTGCCGGCCGTCGGCTGCTAACCTTCACACGCGAGGCTAGGGCGTCGTGTGCTTTTGCGCACGACACTCCAGGTGCCCGATCCGCCCTCCGGGGCGGACCGGGAGAATAGGGAACCGCGTGCGAATCGCGGACGGGACCGCCGCTGTGAGCGTCTCGGATCCTCATCGGTGCGAGCCGGCCACTGGGCAACCGGGAAGGCGGGGATCCGCGGGGCACTGCCCTGAGACGCGAGCCAGAAGACCTGCCTGGGAGTTGTCCCGCGCCGCCACGGCACTTGGCGACCGGAGGTCCGAGCTGGGTCACAAGAATCCGGTTGTGACGATCGTTCTTCGTCATGATCGCGAGGTGGCCCCGGCTCATGGATGCTCGATGGCTGGCCCGACGGCTGGGCCAGATCCTGGTCGTGCTGGTGGGCATCAGTTTCATCACCTTCACGCTCGTCTGGCTCGCTCCCGGAGATCCGGCGCGGGCCATGTACACCAGCCAGGGCATTACGCCGACCCCCGAGATGGTCGAGCAGATGCGCGCCCGGCTCGGTCTGGACGAGCCCTTCCCGGTCCAGTACGCCACCTGGCTCGGGAACTGCCTGCACGGGAACTTCGGCACGTCGTACTCGCTGAACAAGCCCGTGACCGATCTGATGCTCGCCCGCCTGTGGCCGACCGTCGAGCTCTCGCTGGCGGCTCTGCTGCTGATGCTCGTCATCGCCATTCCGCTCGGCATGCTGGCCGCGGTGCACCAGGGCGGGGTCATCGACCATCTCGCGCGCGGCCTCAGCTTCCTGGGCGTCTCGATGCCGAACTTCTGGTTCGGTCTGCTGCTCATCTGGGTCGTCGCCCTCAAACTCGGCTGGCTGCCGGTGGTCTCGACGGGGCCGGGGCCCGATCGGCTGGTCATGCCGGCCGTCACGCTGGCCTTCGCGATGATCGGCAAGTACACCCGCCAGGTGCGCACGGCGGTCCTCGAGGAGCTGGGCCAGGACTATGTCACGGGCGCTAGGGCGAGAGGCCTGTCCAGACGCACCATCCTGTGGCGGCACGTCCTGCCGAACGCCCGATTGCCGCTGCTCACCCTGCTCGGCCTCTCGCTCGGCTCGCTGTTGGGCGGCACGGCCGTCGTCGAGGTCGTCTTCTCCTACCCCGGTCTGGGCAATATGGCGGTCTCGGCGGTCACCTCGTACGACTACCCGCTCATACAGACCTATGTTCTGTGGATCGCGCTCATCTACATGGTCGTCAATCTGCTGGTCGACGTCTCCTACGCCCGGCTCGACCCGCGAGTACGACGAGGAGCCCGGTCGTGAGCGCGCCGCACCGCCCCCGCAGGGCCGTCCGCCGCTTCATCGGTGCGCACCGGGCCTTCAGCGTCCATGCGGCGCTGGTCGTCGCGATCGTCCTGGTCGCCGTGCTCGCCGAGCAGGTCGCCCCGATGGATCCCTGCACGGCGAATCTGCCCGAGGCCTTCCAGCCGCCGAGCGCTGCCCATTGGTTCGGCACCGACAGACTCGGCCGCGACATGGCCTCGCGAGTCGTCTACGGCACCCGCCTCTCGCTCGCCGCCGCAACGGCCCTCGTCGCCATCATCTCCGTCGCCGGCTCGCTGCTGGGCGTCATCGCCGGGTACTTCGGTGGTCTTCTCGAGGCGGTCATCATGCGCGTCTCCGACATGATGATCTCCTTCCCCGGCATCGTCTTGGCGATCGCCGTGGCCGGCCTGCTGGGGGCGAGCATCCGCAATGCGATCCTCGCCCTGGCCGTCGTCAGCTGGACGAAGTACGCCCGGCTGGCGCGCAGCCTGGTGCTCAAGATCCGCCGCAGCGACTTCGTGACGGCCGCCGAGCTCACCGGCGCCCGCCCCGGTCGGCTCATCCGCCGCTACCTGCTGCCGAGCGTCCTTCCGATGCTCGTCATCACAGCCGCCACCGATATCGGCACGATGATGCTCGAACTGGCCGGCCTGTCCTTCCTCGGCTTCGGCGCCCAGCCGCCGCAGGCCGAGTGGGGCCTCATGCTCAACGAGGGCCGCGCCAATCTGCTCGACTCCCCGTGGCTCATGATCTTCCCCGGCGCGGCCATCTGCGTCACCGTCATCGCCTTCAATCTACTGGGCGATGCCCTGCGCGATGTCCTCGATCCGCGCCGCAGCGGCGGGGACGAGAACACCGCCGAGCTCGCCTCGGCCCCATCGCTCTGACGGCACCCGGACACTCTCACCACAACGCAAGGAAGTGAACACGATGCAGGGAATCAATCTCACCCGCCGCGGCCTGCTGACCGTCTCGGCGGCAGGAGCGGCGGCCGCCTCGCTCGGCCTGGCGGGATGCTCCTCGAACGGCTCGGGCCCCGGCGGCTCGAGCGCCGAGTTGAAGTTCGGCTGCACGAACTTCTCCAAGGAGTCGCTCGACCCCTCGAACCAGCCCAACGCCGCATGGGCGTGCATGCGCTACGGCGTGGGCGAGTCGCTGTTCAAGTTCGACGACAGGATGGTCGCCCAGCCGCACCTGGCCGATTCCTGCACGGTCGATGACGAGCACCTCACCTGGGCCGTCCACATCCGCGAGGGACTGAAGTTCTCCACCGGCACCGAGGTGAGTGCCACCAAGGTCGCCGAGTCCCTGCAGCACATGTACGACAAGGAGGGCGTCGAGGGCTCCTCCTCGCCGTCGGCCCTCCTGAAACCGGCATCGATCACGCCCGACGACGGTGCCCGCGCCGTCACGATCGTGACCGAGAGTCCTTACGCGGACCTGCCGGCCATCCTGGCCAACCCGCTGTTCGAGATCCTCGACATCTCCGGCAGCGAGGACCTGGACGAGAAGCCGGTCGGCACCGGCCCCTACGCCGTGAGCGAGTTCAACAGCGGCCAGAACGTCAAGCTCACCCGCAACACCGTCTACTGGAACGGCGAGGTGCCCTACGAGGGCGTCGACGTCATCTTCATCGATGACTCCTCGAGTCTGACCAAGTTCATGGCCCTCCAGTCCGGCGACGTCGACGTCACCGAGAACATCACCGCCATGTCCGACCTGGAGACGCTCAGGAACAATCCCGCCTACTCGGTCTCCCAGACGATCGGTATGCGCACGGGATTCTCGTACCTGAACGTCGCCGAGGGCCGCCAGCTGGCGAACAGGGACCTGCGCACCGCCATCTGCATGGCCGTCGACGACCAGACGATCACCGAGATCACGGTCGGCGGCCTGTACACCGCGGGCTACTCGGTCGTCCCGTCTTCGCTGGACTTCGGCTACGACCAGCTCACCGATGCCACGCCCCACGATCCGGACAAGGCCAGGAAGATCCTCGACGACGCGGGGATCGTCGATTCCGACGGCGACGGCTTCCGCGAGCTGGACGGCACGAGGATCGACCTGGCCTATCTCACCTACGACTCGCGCAATCTGTCGGTCATGGCCGAGGCCGTGGCCAGCCAGCTCGCCGAGATCGGCATCCGGGCGACGGTCACCAAGCTCGACGCCGACACCGAGTGGGACAAGCTCGTCGCCGGCGAGTACGACCTCAACTCCAGCAATTGGATGACCGCCCAGGAGGGCGAGCCCTACAGCTACCTGGCCAACTGGTACTCCAGGAGCAGCGCCAACTACTGCGGTTACAGGAACGACGAGTACGACTCGCTGTACGAGCAGCTGGCCACACAGCTGGAGACCGCCGAGCGCAAGAAGATCTACGTGCGCCTTCAGCAGATCCTCATCGACGACGCGGCGGTCCTCGTGCACGGCTACTACAACAGCACCATGTGCTCCAACGCTCAGAGCGTGAGCGACGCCACCGTCTCGACGGCGGACTACTACTGGATCACGAGCGCCTTCAGGCCGGTGGGATGAGCGGGTGGGGACGATGACGAACGGCGGCGTGCTCAGCATCCAGGCGATGACCGTCGGCTACGGCGGCGCTCCCGCGGTCGCCGATGTCGACCTGGACATGGCTCCGGGCGAGATCGTGGCCGTCGTGGGGGAGTCCGGCTCGGGCAAGACCACGGTGGTCCGCGCCATTCTCGGCCTGCTGCCCTCGAGCGGCCGGGTTTGCGGCGGCGACATCCTCTTCGAGGGCCGCTCCCTGCTCGGTCTGAGCCGGGCGCAGTGGCTCGAGCTGCGCCGCCACCGCATGTCGATGGTCTTCCAGGATGCCGGGGCCATGCTCAATCCGGTACGGCGCCTCGGCAGCCAGTTCATCGAGTACATCCGCACGGTCGAACCGGGATGCACCGCCAAGGGGGCCCGTGAGCGCGCCATCGACATGCTCGAGCGCATGGCGCTGCCCGACGCGCCCCGCGTGATGGACTCCTACGCCTTCGAGCTGTCCGGTGGCATGCGGCAGCGCGTCGGCATCGCCATGGCCATGACCTTCAGCCCGGCCCTGCTGCTGGCCGACGAGCCCACGAGCGCCCTGGACGTGACCATGCAGGCGCAGATCGTCCGCCAGATGCTCGCGCTGCGCGAGGAGGAGGGCACGGCGATCATGATCGTCACCCACAACCTCGGTCTGGCCGCCCGTATGGCCGATCGGATCGTGGTCATGCGCTCCGGGCGCGTCGTCGAGCTCGGCGACACCGCCCGGGTCGTCGACCACCCCGCCCATGAGTACACGGCATCGCTGCTGGCCAGCGTGCCGTCACTGTGAGGAGCCGGACCTGACCGCGTCGGAACCCGTGATGAGGGCCAGGGGCCTCACCAAGATCTTCCGTCTGCCCGGCGGCGGGCGCCTGACGGCCTGCGAGGACGTCTCCGTCACGCTGCCGGAGGGGCGGACGGTAGCCGTCGTGGGGGAGTCCGGATCGGGCAAGAGCACCCTGCTGCGCATGCTCATCGGCCTCGAGAGGCCGACCAGCGGAGACGTGCTCCTCGACGGCGAGTCGATGATCGGTCTGAGCGGTGCGCGCCTGCGCGAGGTGCGCCGCCGGGTGCAGATGGTCTTCCAGGATCCGCTGGGCTCCTTCGCCCCGCGCATGCGCGTCGCCGAGGCGATCTGTGCACCGCTGATCAACTACGGCCTCGTCGCCCGCGGCGACGTGGTCCCGCGGGCCCGCGGAATGCTCCACGGGGTCGGCCTGCCCGAACACCTCGTGACGCGCTACCCCCATCAGCTCTCCGGCGGACAGCTCCAGCGCTGCGCCATCGCCCGCGCCCTCGCCCTCGACCCGCGGGTGCTCCTGTGCGACGAGGCCACCAGCGCCCTCGACGTCAGCGCCCAGGCCGAGATCATCGCGCTGCTCGCCCGGCTGCAGGCCGAGCGAGGCATTGCCATCGGCTTCGTCTGCCACGACCTGGCACTGGTCGCCCACTTCGCGCAGACGATCGTCGTCATGCACCACGGGCGCGTCGTCGAGCAGCTGCCCGCCGAGGACCTCCTGGTGCGGGCCGAGCACCCCTGCACGCGCACGCTGCTTGACTCCGTGCTCGACCCGCGCACGCGGGACGGGC